>CAUWNG010000093.1:0-6619 GCA_963560005.1 uncultured Clostridia bacterium | reverse complement strand
AGCTAGAAGCTTTTAGAACCCCGTGTAAAACACGGGGTTTTCATAAACCAATAATACTCCCCATAGAACTACTATGGGGAGATAAGTTACTCTTCTTCATCTTCTTGCTCTTCCGATTCGTACAACTGATCAATATCATTTTCCTCAATAATATTAATCATTTCTTCAATTAAAAACTCCTTTATAACAATTATCTCGCCTTTCTTTTCTTCCTTCCTTAGAGGAATACAAGTATAACTGTCTTCTTCATAGAAATTAATAATTAAATAGATTGAATATCCTTTCTCAATTACCTCTAAACACACTTCCTCTTTTAAGATTATGTGTTCATAGATATAACTAAAACCTAATTCTTCTGCTTTTTTGATTAGCTTTAAAAGTTTATTAGCACTTAATGGATTCCGCTCTTCATGTCCGAATTCTTTTTTCATAAAAAAGCTCCTTTCAAAAAGAAGATTTTTTGTAAACATATACTTTGTTTACTATTTTTAATATTTGCATATATATATATTATCACTATTCTACATTTTTTTCAATTATTTTACTGATATTTCATCTTTTATCTCTTCGTATTTTGCACTTCCTATTCCCTTTACATTTTTTATATCTTCTATATTATCAAATTTTCCATTTTCTTCTCTATATTCTATTATTTTATTCGCTAAAGAAGAGCCTATTCCTGTTAAATTTTCAAGCTCTGTTTGTGTTGCTATGTTTATATTAACCTTACCTTTTGAATCATTCCCGAGTAACTTTTGTATTTTCTATTATTTCATATTCTTCTTTACTTGGTATATATATTTTTTCTCCATCTTCTGGTTTATATGCCAAATTTATATTTTTTAAATTTGCTTTTTCTGTTAAGCCCCCTGCTTTTTTTACTGCATCAGATATTCTCTCTCCTTCTTTTAATTCTATTATTCCTGGTTTTTTTATCTCTCCATCTAAATGTATAACTATTATATTTTGTATTTTTTCCTCTTGTATGTTTTTTTCTTCATTTGTATCTTCTACATAGCCTTCATCTATATTTTCATAATCATTATTTTGTAACTGTATATATCCATATATTCCTATAACTGCAACCATTACTAATATAATAAAACCTAATATTACTTTTTGTTTATTATTTAAATTTTTCATTTTTTCCTCCAATATATTGAATTTTTTTTTATTTTGTTATATATTATAATCTAGTTTTATAGGAGAAAAATCATGAAAAAAGCAAAAAAATTTTTATGCCTGTTTATGGTACTTTTTTTTATACAATTCATTTTTATTCACACTTCCTTTGCAATTGATAATACTGATGTAAATTTAAAAATATATTCGCCTTCTTATATTTTGATGGAGGCAAGTACTGGAAAAATATTAGCTGAAAAAAATTCTAATGAAACAGTTCCTCCTGCTAGTACTACAAAAATTATGACCGCTATATTAGCTGTTGAAAATTGTAATTTAAATGATATTGCAACAGTAAGCCATAACTCTATTTTTTCGGTACCTGCTAGTTATTCAATTGCCAGTTTAAAAGAAGGTGAAAAACTTACAATTGAGCAATTATTAAATGTTTTATTAATTCCTTCTGCAAATGATGCAGCAAATGTAATAGCAGAACATATTGCCGGATCTGTTGAAGGTTTTTCTAAAATGATGAACGAAAAAGCTAAAGAAATAGGATGTAAAAATACAAATTTTGTTAACCCTAATGGTGTAGAAGCAGATAATCATTATTCTACTGCTTACGATTTAGCTTTAATGGGAAAATATGCAATGCAAAGTTCTACAATTAGAAATATAGTAAGTAAAATCCAATATACTTTACCAAAAACTAATAAATATAATAAAGAAGATAGAATTTTTAATACTACAAATGATTTGATAAGAGAAAATTATAGTAATTCTGCTGATAACTATTATTATAAATATGCCAATGGATTAAAAACTGGATATACAACTGAAGCTGGCTCTTGTATTGTAGCTACTGCAAAAAGAGATAATTTAGAACTTATTGCTGTAGTTTTAGGGGGACAAATTACTAATGAAGGACTGAGTGAAAGAAATTTAGATTGTATAACATTATTTAATTATGGATTTGAAAATTATAAAATTGAAAATGTACATAAGGCAAATGATGTACTTAAACAAATTAATATATTTGGTGCAACATCTGATACACAAAAACTAGATGTCAAAATAAAGACTGATATAAATCTACTTATCAATAAAAATAGTGATACTCCACAGTTATCTCCTAATATAGAGATAAATAAAAATTTAAAAGCACCTATATCAATGGGTGATACTATTGGAAAAATAAATTATCAAATAAATGGAACTACTTATTCTTCAGATTTAATAGCAGGAAGTAGTGTATATAAATCTGATATACTTTCTATTGTTATAAAATTATTTTTAGCACTTCTAGCTTTATACTTGTTATTTAAATTATTGAAACCAAATACACATAAAAAGAAGAAAAAAAATAAGAAAAAAAAGAAAAATGGTAAACACAGTAAAAATAGTATATTCAAAATAAATAAATATTTAAGATAAAGGAGGCAATGTTTCTTAACATGCCCCCTTTTTATTAATTATCATTTCCTAATATAATAGTAATATCTACAGTTCCTTCTTCACCTTTTACCATATTATCTTTACCTACAATTTTTTCTATTTCTGTTTTTATTGTTTCATTTACATTGCCTCTATTTATTATTGTTGTTGTGTTAGTTTCAGAAGTACTGCTAGTTTTTGCAACTTTATATCCTTTTTCTTCTAACTGATTAATTAAAGTTGTTAATTTTTGTTCTTCTCCAGAACCATTTAATATTTCTATTTCTACATTTTCTCTATCTATATTAGAATCTTCATTTTCAGTTTGTATTTCGCCTTCTTCCCCAAAAAGCTTTTTTAATACCTCTTGTGTTTCATCTTCATAATGAGAATAAATCCATACTCCATTAGGTGTTTGTTCTGCTATTCCTGGTACAGTATCTGTCTTTAAATTGTCAATATTAAAATCTACAGCATAAGGTATGTAATCTTTTATTGTATCAAAATCTAAATTGGTTTCTACATATTCTTTAGCAACATCTATAAAATTATTTATTTTTAAAATGTTTTCTGGTTTTAATGTTTGTTTTGCTAATGCTGTTAGGAATCTTCTTTGTGTTTTCATTCTACCTATATCTTCTACACCATAATTATATGGGTATGTAGTACCATCATTATTGTGTCTAAATCTTACCACTTGCTCTGCTTTGTCTCCATCCAAAATCTGTTCGCCCTTTTCCAAGTGTATATGCAAATCTTGTGATTTTGAATCATAGTTCATATCAATTGGTACATCAAACTTTACTCCTCCAATTATATCTACTAATTCTCTTAAAGCTGCTGTGTCTACCATTACATATTTATCTATATTTGTACCCAACAATTCATTAACTTCTTTTAATATATTATCTGCACCTGTTTGATATACCGCATTTATTTTATCCCATGCTGATGCATAATTTTTATCATCACCTATAAATGTATCTCTTGGTATAGATAACATTGAAGCTGTTTGATTTTTTGGATCATATTTTGCCAACATTATTGTATCTGTTAAATTTTGACTTTTTCCTAATAACAAGCAATATATACTTGGTAATGTTTTTACTGTATTTTCATCATGTCCCACAGTAGTAGCGAGAATACCTCTTAATCCTCCTCCATTTTTAGCTACCTTATATGCAAAAACACATCCTACTATTGCTAATATAAAAAATACAACTAAAAATATCTTTAAACCAATCCTCTTCTTTTTCTTCTCATTGGTTTTTTTATCTTTTTTCAACTTTTTCACTCCTATTAATACGAATTATAACTTTTTACAGTATAACAAATTTTATTACATTTATCAACATTTAAGATTAAATTACTTAAAATATTATTTCTAATAATAAGTTGTTATTATACATACCTTTACCTATAAATGATTGATTGATTGAGTCTATTACTCCACTATCAGTTATTATTGGTGATACAAAAGATATTATAGCTAATATTACATAAATTATAACTAATGATTTTAAAAGTCCAAAAATGATTCCACCCAATTTATCGAACTGTTTTATAACTGGTAATTTTGTTATTAAACCTGCTATTCCTTTTACAAATACAAGTATTATTCTAGCAATTAAATATACTGCAATAGCTACTCCTAAATTTATTATAGAAATTGCTACATCTCTTGATGCTGTTTCAATTACTGTAGTTTTTGCATCGTTTGTTGCGTTTTCTATAACTTTATTTATATAATCTATCATTACAGTAGGCATATTTGATTCCATATCATTTTCTTCTACTTCTAAGAACATACTTTTAATTGAGCTTTCTAATTTTTCATCTAATTGCGTATTATTTATTATAAAATTTGAAACTGGTTTAAACAATATAAATGCAATTATTAATGCCAATACAAATGTAACTATTTTTAACAAAGAGCCTGTTAGGCCTCTTTTATATCCTAAAAATATACAAAGCATTAAAATCCCAATTATTATTAAATCAACAATTATTCCCATTTTCTCACCCCCTATAAATTAACTATTTCTATTTTATCTATATATACTATACCTGCAATTCCTCTACCTATAACAATATTTCTAATTTCTTGACTAGAATTATATCTTTTTACTAGCCATCCTGTAGTATTTAAAAAATCTACTTCTGTTCCTAAATTAATTGCAATTATATCATTATAGCAATATATATCTCTTGCAATTCCTTCTATTGTTGAATTATTTTTTTTGCCATTTAATACATTTAAAATTTCCAATACAGTGTTTCCTGCGCTAAATAATCCTGTTGACTCTTCTTCCATTCTTATTACAAAATTAGATAATTCTATGTCTGCAAATATAATTTTTTTATTATTCTCTTTTAATTTTAATATTTCCTCTGCTTTATCATCATATAATAAATATATAGAATCATCAAACATACATGCTAATCTATCTTTATCTTGATATTTAATATTTATAATTAAACTATTTTCTTTAGACTTATATGTATATACAACTGGTTTTTCATTTTCAGTTCTTGCATTTTCTATAGAAATCACTTTTATATTAGATTTTACTGAGGTTCCACTTGTATTAATTTCAGCATAAGCCATGTATTTATTATTGTTTGATATTGAAGTATCTATTGCTATTGTATTTGCTAAGAAATTTTTAAATAATTCATTTCCCTTCTCATCTAAGGTAATAATTACAGATTTATATGTTGTTCCTGTAACAATAACACTTGCATATCCATTTTTATTTACATTTACTTTTGCTATGTTACCTTCTACTTCTTTTTCCCATATAATGTTTCCTTCAGAAATTAAATATACTTTTTGGCTTCCTTTTTCTCCAATTATTAAATATTTTCCGTTAGTAGAATATACAGGATTGCTGATTTGTATTTTTAATTCACTGGTTTGTTTTCCAGAAGTATTATATTGCTTTAATATATTCTCTGATAAAACACAGATTTTATTATCAAATGCTAACACATTTATATTAGAACCTGAGCTTAATTCTATAGTTGGAACATTTGCCGAATATACATCTTTTCTTAAAATATATTTATCCATAAAGTCTCTAAATTCTTTGTTATTAGAATATACTGCTATTAGTACAATTAATGCAATTAACAACATTAATATTATTACTATAATAGCTATTTTTTTCTTATTAATTTTTTTTTCGCCATTTTTAAATTCTATAATTTTATCCATATTGTTTCCTTTTCGTTAGATTTTTACATTTTATTTATACCAGTTTTTGCTATTTTTTTCAATACTTTTCTTTAATTTTATGGTTTTACTTTCAATTTTTATAATTTATTTAATATTTATTTCCACATTATTAACATTTTATTTGTGAATTATTTTTATATTCTATTAAATAATTTTTATATTTAATTTCTCCTTCTATTAATCCTAATCTTTTTCCCTCTTACAATAAAAAGAAAAATGTAGGTTTTCCTATATTTTTCAAACTGCAAAAAAAGCACATTTTTATTCTATAATAAACAACAAAAAAATCTAGTGGCAGTTTTTTATTCCACACACTAGATTATACACTATTATATATCCCATATTCTCTTACACTTACACAAAGTTTTATTGATACTAATTTAAAATTTTTACTTCCTCAATATCAAAATTATCCATGCCTCCTATTATCTTGCAATTTTTATTTAATATATACTATTGTTCTAAAACAATTTCCACTATAACTATTAGTAGCAATATCTCCATCATGCCTAAATGCTGTGTAAAATGAGTTGCTATAATAACAACCTCCCCTAAGTACACAAGGATATGTTGTACTTCCCATCTTAAATGTAGAATATTCTGTATTCCATTCCATACAATTCGAAGCCATATCATGAATATTACATACTTTATCTTTTGTTGTTCCTGTATTTGCTATTGAAGTATTTATACTTTTTTTATTTGCATAGTTATCATTTCCCATTGCTTGTATATAAACTATTGCTGTATCATAAGCATAACTGTTTACTAAATCACTTTCTACTCCTACACTACTATCATTTTTATACATATTTCTACTTATTT
>CAUWNG010000092.1:0-6624 GCA_963560005.1 uncultured Clostridia bacterium | reverse complement strand
CATTTCTACAATATCTGTTAATGTACCTAATAATGCAGACTTGCATATTTCACATTCATTACATGGCTCGCCACCTTGTGGATTTAAACAATTTACAGCTCTTGCTAAAATTTTAGCAGTTGTTGTTTTTCCAGTACCTCTTCCACCATTTAATAAATATGCATGTCCTACTCTATTAGAAATTATTTGATTCTTTAAAGTTCTTGTTATATGTTCTTGACCTACCATATCTCTAAAATTTAAAGGTCTAAAAGATCTATATAATGATGTATATGCCATTCTTTATATACTCACCTCTTTAAAAAAATGGTGTGAGCTATTTAATATAACCACTCTGTGGAAGATAAGCTCCACACCAAGCCACCACTTATTGCTGCTTCCTTCCGGATCTGACAAGGTTCATAGTACTTACGTTGGTCTTATCCTCCATACAATGGTTATATATAAAGTCTCATACCATTTAAAATTATATACTTTTTTCTTATATTTATCAAGTATTTTTAGTTAGTTCTTTTAAAAATTATATTACTTGTATCATTTATTTCTAAATTAGATGTCTTTTCTTCTATTATATTTCCTGTAGGTAAATCTAATTCAATGTTTGTTTTATAATTAACTTTTGATGTTTTTATATTTAAATCAAAAGAAACTTTAAATTTTATATCTTCATAAGTAGTATTTGTTTTTCCAATTATAGAACCATTATGTACAATTTGCTTATCTTTATCTGATTTATAATTTCCAATATTAGTATTACTAAATCTTATTAAAACTTCTCCACCTTTACTACCAATTTCAAGTGTTTTAGAATTGCTTTGAAAAGCTCCAGTATATTGTAATTTATCCTCTACTAAATATTCTTTGGAATTTTTATATAAACTACCATTAGAACTATTTGGCATATATATTTTTACAGTTCCTTTTTTTGGTTTACTTAAAATTTTTATATTATTTATAATAACTTTTTCTATTATCTCATCTTTCTTATAATTATCATTTTTGTCAAAATAAATATAAACATCATTATTTTGGCATATATTTAAATCCCATTTTGTTTTAGATTTTTTTGAATTTTCTACACCCTCTGCTGTACTTATAACTACCATTTTAGAAAGATTAAATGGCATATTTTGTTCTCCTTCTACTTCATACTTAATCATCACTATTGCTACAGTTATAAATACTAACACAAGTGCGCTTATTGCTATAAACATTTTTATAGTTTGCTTTTTCTTGTCATTATCCATTTTTTATTTTTCTATTCCTTTCTCTCAAGGTTTTAAAAAAGTCTTTTAATAATTTTTTACAATTCTCTTTTAAAATACCTGTTTCCACTTCAACTATATGATTGAACTTATAATCATCTAAAAGATTTAAAACAGAACCACAAGCACCTGTTTTTTCATCCATAGTTCCTATATAAACTTTTTTTATTCTTGCTTGTATCAGTGCTCCTGCACACATGCTACATGGTTCTAAAGTAACATACATTTCACAATCTTGTAATCTCCATGCATCTAATTTTTTACTAGCTTTTTGAATTGCTAATATTTCTGCATGTTTTGTTGTATCTTTCTTTTCTTCTTTTCTATTATGCGCTCTTGCGACAATTTTGTCGTCTTTTACAATAATTGCTCCAACAGGTATTTCTCCTTTATTATATGCCTTTGTTGCTTCCTTTAGAGCTTCTGCCATATATTTTTCTTTACTTAACATTTAATCTCCTAATAATATTGGTGTGCCTAACAGGAATCGAACCTGTGGCCTCTCCCTTAGGAGGGGAGCGCTCTATCCTACTGAGCTATAGACACATTTATTAACATATATTATTCTATATTATTTTTATAAAAATTTCAAGTATTATTTCTTTCTGTTATTAAAAATGTTATAATATTGATTGAAAGGAAAATAATTATGCAAAGAATTTTAAGTGCTTTAAGAAAAGCTATAGAAAATTATAATATGATAGAAGAAGGAGATAAAATAGCAATTGGACTTTCTGGTGGTAAGGACTCAATTACTTTAGTTATGGCTTTAAAAGCCTTACAACGATTTTATCCTAAAAAATTTGATATTTTGGCTATTAGTGTTAATCCAGGATTTGATTTTTTTGATTCTGTATTTTTACAAGAGACATGTAAAAATATTGGAGTAGAATATGTAGAAACTAAAAGCTATATAAAAGATATAGTTTTTGACATTAGAGAAGAAAAAAATCCTTGCTCTTTGTGTGCCAATCTACGTAGAGGTATTTTAAATTCTGTAGCCATAGATCATGGTTGTAATAAAATAGCATTAGGCCATAATGAAGATGATGTTCTAGAAACTTTTTTTCTTAACTTACTATATGCTGGTAATATTTCTACTTTTGCACCTGTAAGTTATATGGATAGATCAAAAATCACATTAATTAGACCATTGATATATCTTTCCGAACGAGAAATAAAGAAATTTATAAAAAGGCAAAATATCACAGTAATGCCAAAATCTTGCCCAATGGATGGAATTTCTAAAAGAGAATACATGAAAGAATTAATTGCTAAATTAGTATTAGATATTCCTACAGTTAGAGCAAATATAATGGGAGCAATTAAAAGATCCAATATTAATGGTTGGAAAGAATTTAAATAATTATATAGGATTGAATTTTATGTAAATATGTGTTATAATTATATTAGTTCGATTTATAAACCCCAGACTTATTAAGGAGGAAACACTTATGTCAACAAGAAAAAACAGTTACACAAAGGAATTGCGCTATCGGTTTCAAGAGATAATTGATATTATCTCCAATTCATATAAAACAATATGCGCAACAAATGGTACTATTGTAATAAGTATAACTATGGATAGGGATGCAAAAAAGGTTATATTTGAAGCTGCTTATAGCACAAATGCATCATTTAATCCAACAGTAATTTATGAATTATTGTTAAGCAATAGGCAGTTTAGCGCAATACCAGTTGTAATGAATACTATATGTCAAAAATATAGTGGTTACAACAAATACTATGAAGAAAATCAAATAACAGCATGGGATCTTTATATCATTGAAGACTGGGAATAATCAAAACTGGTGTCCTGTAGGACACCAGTTTCTAATTTGTATATTTATTTATTTCTTTAGATAATTCACTTAATTTAACTTCTGCATCTTTGTTGTCTATACCTTTAACACCTAAATAGAATTTTATTTTAGGCTCAGTTCCAGAAGGACGTACACAACACCAATTATCATTTTCTAGTTCATAATATAAAACATTTGATTTTGGTAAATTAGTACTTATATTTTCTCCATTTAAATTATTATGAATTAATTGCTTATTATAATCTCCTACTGAAATAACTTTTAATCCTGCAAGCTTAGTTGGTGGATTATTTCTCATATTTTCCATCATAAGTTTAATCTTTTCTGCACCTTCTTGACCTTTTAATGTTACAGAAATTTGTTTTTCTTTATAATATCCATATTTTTCATACATTTTATTCATTTGATCCCATAAAGTTAGTCCCTGCATTTTATAATAACATGCTGCTTCGCATAAAGTCATTACAGCTACAATTCCATCCTTATCTCTAGCATGAGTTCCTATTATACATCCGTAACTTTCTTCATAAGAAAATAAACATTCATATTCATTATTATTTTCTTCAAAATTTCTTATAATCTTGGCAATATTTTTAAATCCAGTTAATGTAGAAAATAATTTAACATTATATTCTTTAGCTATGGCATCAGTTAAATTAGATGAAACAATAGTCTTTATTATAGCCCCATTTTTAGGCAATTTACCATGTTCTTTTTTCTGTGATAGTATATATTCAGCTATTAAATTTCCTGTCATGTTTCCATTAAATTGTATATATTCTCCTGAATTAGTATCTTTAACATATACACCTAATCTATCAGCATCTGGATCATTAGCCAAAACTATATCTGCATCTACTTTTTGTGCAAGTTCTAAAGCAAGTTTAAATGCTTTGCTATCTTCAGGATTTGGGTATTCTACTGTTGGAAATTCTCCATTAGGTTCTTCTTGCTCCTTAACTACATATACATTTCTAAATCCAAGTTCCTTTAAAATTCTTTTTACAAGAATTCCTCCTGTACCATGAAGTGGTGTATATACTATTTTTATATCATTTTGCATCTTATTAATAGATTCTTGATTTACAACTAATTTTTTTAGTTCTTCAATATATCTATTATCTATTTCTTCACCAATTTCGTTATATAATCCTTGGTTCACAGCTTCTTCTTTTGCCATAGTTTTAATTTTAGAAAAATCGTCAATTGAATTTACCTCAGATATAATTTCTTTATCTGTTGGTTCAACTATTTGTGCACCATCTTCCCAATATACTTTATATCCATTGTATTCTGGTGGATTATGGCTTGCTGTTATAACTATTCCTGAAATACAGTTTAGTTCTCTTACAGCAAAAGATAGCTCTGGAGTTGGAGTTTCTTTATTAAATCTATAAGTTTTAATTCCAGAAGCATTTAAACATAAAGCTGTTTGTTCACTAAACTCTTTAGACATTCTTCTAGAATCATAAGCTATCGCTACACCTCTATCTTGCATTCCTTTTTTTACTATATAATTAGCCAAACCTTGTGTTGCTTTACCAACTGTATATTTATTCATCTGATTAGTTCCAATACCTATAATTCCTCTTAATCCAGCTGTTCCAAATTCTAAATCTTTATAAAATCTGTCTTTTATTTCTTCATTATCGTTTCTTATTGCTTTTAAATCTTCCTTATCTTCTTTATCTATTATTGGATTTTCTAACCATTCTTTATATTTTTTTAGATATTCCTCTTCCATTTTACCTCCACTATATATTAAGTGATTTAATAAATTTTATGAGTTCTTCCCTCATCTCTGGTCTTCTTAATGTTTCATCTATTGCTGCCTTAACAAAACCAAGTTTATCTCCAGAATCAAATCTTTCACTTTCATATTTATACGCATATACTCCCTCTTTTGTACTTACCATGCTATTATACGCATCAGTAACCTGTATTTCTCCACCTTTTCCAGGCTCTGTAGTTTCTAAAAATTTAAATAAATCTGGCATCAATACATGTCTATCAGATATTGCTAAATTCGATTTTGTTTCTTCAATCTTTGGCTTCTCTTGCATTTTTTCTACTTTGTATAATCTATCACCTACTTTTTCTCCAGAAACATTACCATATTTAGGAACATCTTTCCATTCCACTTCCTCTACACCAATTATAGAACATCCTAATTCTTCATGTTTGTCAATTATTTCTTTTAAGCAAGGCTTTTTTCCCTGCATTATAACATCACCATACATAATTGCAAAAGGTTCATTTCCAACAAAATCTTTTGCTTGATAAATAGCATGTCCTAATCCTTTTGCTCCACCATCTTGTTCCATAAATGTTATTTTTGCTTTACCAGATAAATTTTTTATTTGAGGTATAAAACTTTCTTTTCCTCTCTCCATTAAAAAATCTTCTAATTCTTTATCTTCTGAAAAATAATCTTTTATTATTTCCTTTTTTCTTCCTAATATTAATAAAATTTCTTCTATTCCTGATTCTACTGCTTCATCTACTAAATATTGTATAATAGGCTTATCTACTATAGTTAACATACATTTTGGTATACTCTTACATGCTGGTAAAAATCTTGTTGCAAAACCCGCAACTGGAATAACTGCTTTTTTTACGCTCATAATTACCTCCTATAATATAATTATGAATATATTCTATACTATTAATCATAAAAAATCAATAGAAACAAAATCTTACTTATATAATATATTGTTTTATAACTACAAAATATAGTATCATAAAAAACAAAAAATTTTTAATATATATTTTTTGTAACGTTATTGTAACTTAAACTTAATATTTTTGTAATATTTTTTTCATAATTATAATGTATAATATAATTGTATAAATATACTAAGGAGAATCTTATGAACAGTATAGAAACAGAGTTGAAGAAAAATGGTATAAAAATTACAGAAAAATTAAATACTTTAACTTGTAATACATTAGCTAAAAATGTAGCAAATAAAATATCACAAACTTTTCCTGAACAGGATTTAAATTCTAATGAGCTATTTGCTAAATTTTCTAGAATAAATATGTATAAAGCTAATATTCCAAATGGAATGGCAGAAGCAAATTATTTTTATAAAAATTCTTCTGTTTATTTTAGAGACAATATTCCTTTTGAGCAATTAGAAAAGTTTGCCATTCATGAATTTATACATAATCTACAGGAAGTAAAAGATAATAAAGGCAATTTACAACGTTTGGGATTATGCAAATTTAATAATATAAAAACTTGCGGATTAGCATTAAATGAAGCCTCTGTGCAATTTGCCTCTTCTAAAGTTTTAAATAATGATACAGACATAGTAAAATATTATGAAATATCTCTACCTACAATAAGTTCATCTTATTATCCATTAATTTGTAATCTTATTGAACAATTAGCATATCTTATTGGAGAATACACATTATTTAATAGTACTTTTTATTCAAATGATTTATTTGAAGAAGATTGCATAACATATTTAGGCAAAAAAAATTATATAGAAATACAAAACAATTTTGATAAAATATTATTATTAGAA
>CAUWNG010000091.1:0-6660 GCA_963560005.1 uncultured Clostridia bacterium | reverse complement strand
TTGGGACATTTTCTTATTTCATTACTTAAGACATTATCACATTTCTTTCATATAAATTTGGTAAAAAGACTAAAAATTATTGAAGTTTTAGTCTTTTTATTATATAATCATCACAGTTTTATTCGCCCTACTATAAATCAATAGTAGATTAATTCCCAAAAAGAAGAAAATAATATAAAAAAGGAGTATGATGTTTATTGGATTTAGAAATTTTCAATAATTTAATTAATAATATAAAAGAAAGTGATTTTGTGCAAAATTTTATAAAAGAATTAACTAAGTTTTTAGAAAACAATAATAATAACAATATGATAAAGGAAACTAACAAGTATAGTGAATATTGGGATTGTCAGAATTTTATGGAGGATAATGTAGCAGCAACTATTGGAATATCTAGGTGGAGTGCTGATATTAGATATCGTGATGAATTAAGAGAAGCAATAGATGATAGTATTTTAAAATTATCTGAAAGTGAAGGCACTTTATATAGAAAACAATTTATGCCAAATGGACCAACAGATAATCCAACTTATAGTATTGATAAATTTGAAAATGGAAAAATTGAACATTTAATTTTGTCAGGAGATAAAGTTCCAAAAGGATTTGAAAATGAAGATATAATTTTTCAATATAAAGCAGATGGAAGCACAAAAGTAAGGACAGATTTAAAAGAAAAAGCAATAGAACTTGCAAGTGAAAATACGGAGTATTTAAAAGTAAAAGAGAACGAAAAAACAGCAGACTATAAGAGAGAAGGTCATATATATCAAGTAGGAGAAGAAGACGGATATATATTTTTAAAAGATTTAACAGAAAAAAGAGATTATGTATTAGAAGATATTGATTTTGTAGTAGATTGTTATCAAGGAGAAGGGAAATATCAAGTAATAGATGGAACATATAAAAAGATAAGTTAATAAAATATTTGTGTTGTTATAATTACCCAAGGAGGTGCTGTGGGAGCACCAGTTGGAGGTCAAATACTATCAGAAGTATTGCCATATTTAGAATTAGAAAAGGATAATTTGGCAGAAGAAGATATAAAAAAAGAAGTGGAAATTCCAGATGTTGTAGGATTAACAATAGAAGAAGCAAAGAAAAAACTACAAGAAACTAATTTGGGTATAAATTACAAAGCAGGAGAAAATATAATAGAGAAAGAGGCTATTGTAACTAAGCAAATTCCAACATCAGGTTTGAAAATTTATGAAGGAACAGAAATAATTGTAGAATATAAATAGTAATATTTATATAATCAAAACATAAATATAAATAAAGATTAAAAAAAGTTATAAAAATATATACAAAATGGTAATTTAGTTATATAATAAAGTCGTAATAATGTGTAAAAAAGGAGATATCAATGGAATTAAAAAGTATTTTGTTAGGATTAAATGGGATAAAAGCAAAAGGAAATCTTGAGATAGAAATTAACAATATACAAAATGTTTCAGAGAAGGTAAACGAAGGAGATATGTTTGTAGCTATTAAAGGCTATGAAAAAGATGGAAACGACTATATAGGAGATGCAATTAAAAGAGGCGCTAAAGCTATATTAGCCCAAGACAATATTGATAAAAATATAATAAAACAAATACCAGAAGATGTTACTATAATTCTTGTACCAGATGTAAGGCATGCTTTAGCAATAGTTGCTTGTAATTATTATAAAAATCCTTCAAGAAAGTTTAAATTAATAGGAGTAACTGGTACAAAAGGAAAGACTACAACTACATACATGATAAAAAATATTTTAGAGAAAAATGGCTTTAAAGTAGGTTTAATTGGAACTATAGCTAATTATATAGGAGAAAAAAAATTACCAGAAACTGCAAGAACAACACCGGAAAGTATAGAATTACAAAAGATTTTTAGCAAAATGGCAGAAGAAAATTGCCAAGTTGTTGTAATGGAAGTATCTTCACAGAGTTTAAAACTTTCAAGGGTAGATGGATGTGATTTTGATATAGGAATATTTACTAATATTTCTGAGGATCATATTAGCGAAAAAGAACATGAATCTATTGAGGAATATTTTGCTACAAAAATACAGTTGTTTAAAATGTGCAAATTAGGATACATAAATTCAGATGATGTATATGTATCTAGAATACCAAAATTAATAGAAAACTGTGAATTTAAAACATTTGGTATAGACAATCCAGCAAATTTATTAGCTAAAGATATAACAGTAACAAATACAAGTGTTGATTTTAAGGTGAAATTGGGAGAAAAAAATGAAAGAGTAAAAGTAGGAATCCCAGGAAGGTTTAGCGTATATAATTCTTTAGCTGCAATAAGTGTATGTTTAAATTTAGGGGCTAATAGTGAAAATATAAAGGAAGCTTTGTTAAATATTAAAGTGCCAGGTAGAAGTGAATTATTAGAAAATGATAAAGAATTAACAATAATGTTGGATTATGCACATACTCCAGAAAGCTTAGAAAATATTTTAACAACAGTAAAGACATATACAAAAGGAAAAGTTATTTCTGTTTTTGGATGTGGTGGAGATCGTGATAAAAATAAAAGAAAAATTATGGGAGAAATATCAGGACGTTTGGCAGATTATACAATAATTACATCTGATAATCCTAGAACAGAAAAACCAGAAGAAATTATAAATGAAATAGAAGAAGGAATAAAAAAAATTAAAACAAATTATGAATGTATAGTTGACAGAAGGGAAGCTATAAAAAAGGCAATAAAAATAGCTAAAAGAAATGATATTATAGTAATTGCTGGAAAAGGCCATGAGCTTACACAAGAAATTAATGGAAAAGAATATCCATTTGATGAGAGAAAAATAGTAAAAGAAATATTAGGAAATAAATAAAACAGATAATACGAAGGAGGAAGTATGGAATTTCAAACAAAGATAACATTATTATCTTTTATAGCTACTATAGTTATTTCTATAATTGTAATACCAATATTAAAAAAATTAAAAGTGGGTCAGATAGAAAGAAGAGAAGGACCACAATCACATTTAAAAAAACAGGGAACACCTACAATGGGTGGAATAATAATGATAATTGTTATATTATGTGTTGGTGGTTTCCTTTGCATAGACTATATAAAAGATGAACAAAAAGAAGTAGCAACTTCTTTAGTTCCACTTTTAGCAGTAACTACAGGGTTTGGGATTATAGGATTAATAGATGATTTTAAAAAATTATTAGGAAAAAATACAGAAGGGTTAAAACCAGCCTTTAAGATGTTGGGGCTTCTTATAATATCAGTTGCATTTACACTATATTTAACACAAGTATTAAATATAGGAACAGAAACATACATACCATTTTTTAAAACCTATATAAATATGCCAATATGGTTATATATACCTCTTGCAATAGTGGTAATGTTAGCTACAACAAATGCAGTAAATTTGACAGATGGAATAGATGGACTTTCTACAAGTATAACAACTATTATTTTAACATGTTTAACAGTTATTAGTATTGTATTTAAAGTTAAAGAAATTACTATTTTTGGAAGTATATTAATAGGAACATGTTTGGGATTCTTATTATTCAATTTACATCCAGCAAAAGTTATGATGGGAGATACGGGTTCATTATTATTGGGTGGAGCTATTGCAGGAATTGCATTATATTTGAAAATGCCATTAATATTATTAATTATTGCATTAATTCCTGTTTTAGAAACATTATCTGTAATTATACAAGTTAAACATTTTAAAAAGACAGGTGAAAGAATATTTAAAATGGCTCCAATTCATCATCATTTTGAATTATCTGGTTGGAAAGAAAATAAAATTGTTTCTGTATTTAGTATATTAACATTAGTACTTTGTATAATTGGATTAGTTTCTATATAGGGGGAGGAAAATGCAGAGAAAGGTAAAAAGATTTTCTAGATTTGTAAATAATAAATTTGACTTTATGTTATGTATGGTAGTATTTATACTTTTAGCATTAGGAATTGTAATGGTACTTTCTGCTTCTGCACCTTCTGCCTTAGCAGAATCTGGTAAAACATATATATATGCAAGTAGACAGTTATTAGCAGCAATACTAGGAACTATTATAATGTTTATTGTTTCTAAAATTGACTATAGATTTTATAAAAAGTTTTATTGGCCAGCATATTTTATTTCTACTGGAATTTTATTATTGGTTTTAATACCAGGTTTAGGTATAGATGCAAATAATGCTACAAGATGGATACAAATACCTATATTTGGGCAATTTCAACCATCAGAGTTATCTAAAATAGGATTAATAATATTTTTTGCCGGATATTTATCAGATCATCAAGATGAAATGAAGAGCTTTTGGAAGGGGTTTGTCAAACCTTTATGTTTCTTAATTCCACCTGTTGCAATATTATTTTTTATACAAAATCACTTAAGCGTTTCTATAGTAATAGGAGCAGTAACATGTATAATGATTATAATGGCTGGTGCAAAATTATTGTATTTTGTAGCAAGTGGATTAATAGCAGGAGTTGTGGGAGTAATTGGTTTTATTGTATTACAAGCAACAGGAAAAGGTGGATTTAGAATTGGAAGAATGATTTCGTTTTTAGATCCGTGGCAAGATGCTACTGGAGTTGGCTGGCAAGCTGTGCAAAGTTTATATGCAATTGGTTCAGGAGGTTTATTTGGAGTAGGGTTAGGCGAGAGTAAACAAAAATATTTATATATACCAGAACCTCATAATGACTTTATATTTTCAATTTTAGCAGAAGAGTTAGGTTTTATAGGTTGTGCTATAGTTATAATTCTTTTTGGAATTTTTATATGGAGGGGTACTTTAGTATCAATGAAAGCACCTGACATGTTTGGAAGCTTAGTAGCAATAGGCATAACATCATTGATAGGAATTCAAGCAATAATTAATATTGGAGTTGTTACTTCATCAATACCAAATACTGGTATGCCTCTGCCATTTTTTAGTTATGGGGGTACGGCACTTGTTGTACTTTTAACAAGTGTGCGGAATATTATTAAATATATCGAGAGCAAGCTCGAAAGTATGAGAAAAAAGTATCTTACATTTTGTAAGATACTAAAATTATATAATAGGCAAAAAAATGAAATTTAAAATTAGAAAAGGAATGTGAGTAATTATGAAAGCTATAATTGCAGCTGCTGGAACAGGAGGACATATAAATCCTGGTATAGCAATAGCTAATGAAATAAAGAAAAAAGAACCAAATTCTAAGATTATATTTGTAGGAACTAGTAGGGGATTAGAAAATGATTTGGTGCCTAGAGCAGGATATGAATTAAAGACTATAAATGCTTATGGATTTGATAGAAAAATATCTTTTGATAATATAAAGAGAGTTATTAAAACTATTTATTCTATTAAGGAAGCAAAAAAATTAATAAAAGAATTTAAACCAGATGTAGTAATTGGTACTGGAGGTTATATTTGTATACCAATTTGCCTTGCTGCTAAAAATAAAAAAGTACCATTTGTGTTACATGAAAGCAATGCGTTTCCAGGAATGGCTATAAAGCTACTTTCATCAAAAGCTAATGCTATTTTTGTTGGATTTGAAGATGCAAAAAAAAGATTACCAAAAGCAAAAAATGTAATTTTAACAGGAACCCCAACAAAAGTAAAAAAATTAACAATAAGTAAAAAAGATGAGATTTTACAAAAATATGGACTTAATAGTAATTTACCAATTGTTTTAGCATTTGGAGGAAGTCAAGGAGCACAAAGTATAAATAAAAGTTTAACAGATATTATATTACAAGAAAAAAATAAAAATTATCAATTAATATGGGCAGCAGGGCCAAGTCAATATGAAGAGTTAAAGAAATATTTAAAGGATAATAAAAAAGATATAGATAATTTGAAAAATGTAAAAATAGTTCCATATATATATAATATGGAAGAAGTATTAAATGTAGTTGATTTAGTAGTTTGTAGAAGTGGTGCAATGACAATAACTGAAATTTCAAATGTAGGAAAACCAGCAATATTTATACCATATCCATTTGCTACTGAAAACCATCAAGAATATAATGCAAAGGTATTAGAGAAAGTAGGTGCTGCTAAAATTATATTAGATACAAATCTTAATGCACAAATCTTAAATAATGAAATATGTGAAATTGTAGCAGATAAAGAAAAATTGCATATTATGGGAAAAAATGCATCTACTATTGCAATAAAAAATGTAGAAGAAAAAATATATTTAGAGATAAAAAAAGTATTTAATAGAAGATAAGCTAGAAAAATATCTAAAAATAAGTAAAAACAATGATTAATGTCGAAGAGTGTAAAAATAAAGGATACGAAAGTGGTTGAGAAATTCTTATTAAGAATATATAATAAAAGACGTTATGTGAAAAAAATAAGAAGGGAGAAACTAATGAAAATGTCTAAGAAAATTTATGGCAAGGCAATTATTAATAGTGAAGAAATGGAGAAATTAACAGAAGAAGATATATTATTAGAATATTATATAACAAAAAACAAACCAAAAGACAAAAATACAGCAAAACAATATGGAGTAGAAGTTGTCAAATTAACAAACGAAAATACAAGACCAGAAAAAGAAGAATTTAACAATATTTTTAATTGCAAGCAAGAAGCAAATGATATTTTAAAATTATTGGTTGCTAATAAAGTTACGCCTATTGGATTAGGTGACGTATTAGAAAATTATGTGAAAATA
>CAUWNG010000090.1:0-6766 GCA_963560005.1 uncultured Clostridia bacterium | reverse complement strand
TTCATTTCTGTTTCATCATCTGATGTTAAATATTTAAGTAATAATATAGTAAATACATAGTTTAGTACAATAGCAATTAAAATTCCTACTAACCCTTCCAAAGTAAGTACAACATTTGCAAACCTTAAAACTAATAATAATATAGCAACATATCCTATAAATAATATAGATGAAATTATTCCATATTTTTTATACTTAATTACTAAATAAATTAATCCTATAAATACAATAGATATTACTATTATAATTGGAATTACAAAAGTATTTAATGTAATATCAGATTTTACAAATCTATTTTCAGATAGTTTATATTCTAATGGCATATTTCCACTATTTAATATCACTGCTAAATTTGAAGCTTCCATTAAATATGACTGCATTGTTTCTCCATCAGTAGTTGCTTTTCCTACTGATAATTGCAATATTCCACTAGTTATTTCTTCTTCAAAATAAGTACTTATTAATTCCATACCATCTAATTTAAAAACCACATTTTTGGTTGTATCTTTTCCTTTTTCATCAGTAGTTTTTACATAAGTTTTACTTATTTCTTGTAATTTTTGAGCTCCTTCTTTATTTAAATGCATACTCAAATACACACTTGTTCCTACAGATTGAGTTGAATATCCTACTTGAGCTTTTTCTATATTTTGATTATCTAATAATACATTTCCATCTTCATCTTCTACTGTAAATTTGCCCTTTGTGTACATATATTGTATAGCCATATCTGTATTTGAATTTTCTACTAAATCAACACCTATTGTTCCTTTTTCTTCATCAAATCTTAATGTGTATTCTGGAACTC
Organism: uncultured Clostridia bacterium; assembly: GCA_963560005.1. Taxonomy (GTDB): domain Bacteria; phylum Bacillota; class Clostridia; order TANB77; family CAG-508; genus CAG-273. The sequence continues at coordinate 5,958 of CAUWNG010000090.1, read as the reverse complement.
CCATTAAATTTAATCTTTCTTCTACTATTTTTTTACATTTCTCATAATTTTCTTTTGTCAAATTTTCTTTTGCATTTACTGGTTCTGATTTTTTTGTTGTATCTTTTCCTTCTTCTGAAACAATTTTTCCGTTTTTATCATATATTACATCTTTTTTTTCATCACTAACCGCTAAATTTATATGTCTTGCTCCACTTAAATCCATTCCTAATAAATAATCTGGTAAAATATTTTTGTAATTTTTTGCTTTTTGAACAAATATTCCTCCAAAAGAAATTAATGATAATAATACTATAAATAATATTATTAATATTACTTTCAAATTTCTATTAATTTTATCTTTTTTCACTTTTCTTCATTTCCTTTCAAAGATTTTATTTTTATAACAATCTTGTATCATTTATAATAAGTTCAAACCATATTCCTAAATATTTAGCTGCATATTTACTCATCATAGTTCGTTCCATAAATATTTCAAAATAATCAAGAACTGGAGATATTTTTGTATCTATTGTTAAATCCAATGTAACTTTTCTATGTTCTTTGTCTATTATAAAATTTGAATCTGTAACAGCATAATTTACCTTATCATGTTTATCAAATGTAGACAAGTTCTGGTTAACTACTCTATTTCTATGCACATCAGATTTATCTGCTAAAATCAAAGCTGCTGATAAATCACTAACTGCGGTTCCTGTTTGTTCATCATGATTTCCTATTGCCATCATTATTTCTGTTCTATCTTTTATATCCATACCCATGTCTTTTAAAATTTGATATGCCAAAATTGCACCTGTATGAGCATGATCAACTCTATTAACACAATTTCCAATATCATGCATATATCCCGCTATTCTAGCAAGTTCTATCCTTTCTTTTGGATATTCCAAAGTTTCTAATACATCACCTGCACGCTTAGAAACAATTCCTATATGTCTATATGAATGTTCTGTAAATCCTAATGCATTTATTTGTTTTTGTGCACTTAATATTAGTTCATTTAATTCAGGATTTTTTTTAATATCTTCTAAAGTTAACATTTAATCACTCCAAACTTTTTTTGCTAGAATAAATTGTATCTTAAAATATAAAAAATATCAACCATTTTTTTATAAAATGATTGATTTTTTAAAGGAGTAGCTAATAACTAGCTACTCCTTTGGTTTAAATCATTTTAAGAAAATTGCTATTCTAACACCCTCAGTTCCTGTTGACACTGTCATAGGTATAGCATTTCTACTACTTGCCTCAGATCCTCTAGCGTTACCATTATTCAAATAGCAACCTCCTCTTGTTACTCTTCTCAATGCTCCTTCCTGCTCTTGAGTAATTTCAGACAAATTCCCAGCTAAATTATCTATTACATTTCCCAACATCCATTCTTTTTTGTAACCATTAGGACAAATGTCTCTGTAACTTATTTGAGAATTATGGTAATTACCAAGTGATGTAGAATTTACACACCATTCTTCCTCAGTAATAAAACCTGTTTCAATTAACCATTCTCCAGCAGTATCATAGCAAGCACCATATTGGAGTTCACTATTAAAATATTCTGTACTTAAATTTCTACAAGGAACTAACAATTCATCATAAGGTTTATTAGTTAAAGGGATTTTTCCTTTTTTACTTATAAATAAACCTGTTTTGTCATTTTCAGATATTAAATGGGTACTTAGCAAAAATCCGCGATTTTTCTTTATACTCGCCAAATAACTATCTGGAATTTTCTCATATCCTAATTTTCCATTCCATTCTCTTCTACCAAATTGAGAATTAAAATTAATTCCATCTAGAGTTCCATTTGGTTTCAAAAAATCTATCCGGAAAAACGTAAAAAGATTTCCTTTGTAACGCATTAAAAATGCGATATTCCCAAATATTGGGTGTCTAATAGTCTTTACTACTCTAAATCCTTTTACTTTTGGTGGTAGAAAATCCTTTTCTAAATTATTTTGACCACTTAATCTCACGCTCTCCATAATTTCTCTTGCTTCTTCACGAGGCCGTTTTAACATAGCTTTACTTCCTTTCTTAAAATAAAACCTTTAAATGCTCAATTTAAGCATCTATTCTATTTTACCATATTTTACAGTATTTTTCAATAATTTATAAAGTAATTAATTTTTTAATCTAGTTAGTATTTATACAAGTTATATAACATACATTTAATTAGGTGATGTTTATGAAAGAATATAGTTTAGCAATTGTTGGCGCAACTGGATTAGTTGGTAGAACAATTTTAGAAGTTTTAGAAGAAAAGAAACTTCCAATAAGCAATTATACGCTATTTGCTTCTTCAAAATCTGCTGGTAAAATAATGCATTTTATGAATTCTGACTACGTAATTAAAGAGCTAAATGAAAACTCTTTTGACCAAGGTTTCGATTTTGCTATTTTCTCTGCTGGCGGTAATACTGCAAAAAAATATGCTCCTATTGCTGCTTCAAAAGGTACTATTGTAATTGATAATAGTAGTGCTTTTAGAATGGATCCTAATGTTCCTTTAGTTGTTCCAGAAGTTAATCCCGAAGAAATAAAAAATAATAAAGGAATTATAGCTAATCCAAACTGTTCAACAATTCAAGCTTTAGTGGCCTTAAAACCATTAGACACAACTTATACTATAAAAAGAATTATATATTCAACATATCAAGCAGTTTCTGGTGCTGGTAACAAAGGTGTTGCAGATTTAGATAATGGAATTTTTAATTATTCTAATAAATGTTGTGATTATGCGTTACAAAAATTTCCTTATCCTATATTTAATAATTGTTTACCACATATAGATGATTTTCTTGATAATGGTTATTCTAAAGAAGAAGAGAAAATGATTAATGAAACTAGAAAAATTTTTAAAAAGCCAAATTTAAAAATAACAGCAACTACAGTAAGGGTTCCTGTATTTAATTCTCATAGTGAATCAATAAACATAGAGTTCGAAAAGGATTTTAAAATAGAAGAATTAAGCGATTTATTAGCACATTCACCTGGTATTAGTGTTATTGACGATCCTTTTAATAATAAATATCCATTATGCAAAGATGCCACAGGATCTGATAACGTGTATGTAGGAAGAATTAGACGAGATTATAGTGTAGATTCTGGTGTTAATTTATGGGTAGTTGCTGATAATTTAAGAAAAGGTGCAGCAAGTAATGCTATCCAAATACTTGAAAAAATCATTCAAGAACAATAGTAGTTTTTTTATATTTGTATTCTTTATCCAAGTTATCTTATTATTTAATAAAAATCCCTTTAAAACAGGGATTTTTTCTTTTGTTCATTGCCTCTTTTATAATAATACATTTTATGATATAATATTTACGCAAAAATTTTATAAGGAGGTATATATGTTAGAATTAAAAAATGTTTCCTTTTTTAAAGATAATAAACATATTTTAAAAAACATAAATTTAAAAATAGATAATAGCAAACTTATTGCAATTACAGGACCAAATGGTTCTGGCAAATCAAGTCTTGCTAAAATAATTATGGGGATTTTCACCCCTGATAGTGGGCAAATTTTATTTAATGGTCAAGATATAACAAACTTAAATATAACACAAAGAGCTAAATTAGGTATTGGATTTGCATTTCAACAACCAGTAAGATTTAAAGGTCTTACTGTAAGAGATTTAATAAATATTTCAGCAGGTAATAATATTAAATTATCTGAAGCATGTAATTATTTATCTGATGTTGGACTATGTGCTAAAGAATATCTAAATAGAGAAATAACATCTTCGCTTTCTGGTGGAGAACTTAAAAGAATAGAAATTGCTATGTTAGCAGCAAAAAAATCTAAACTTACAGTTTTTGATGAACCCGAAGCAGGCATTGATCTTTGGAGCTTTAACAGTTTAATTACAGTTTTTGAAAAAATGCATAAAGAAATAGATAATTCATCAATTCTAATAATTTCTCATCAAGAGAAAATATTAAACATTGCAGATGAAATAGTTTTACTTATAAATGGAGAAATTAAAGAAACTGGTAATAAAGAAAAAATCTTGCCTTTACTTTTAGAAAGTTCAAAATTATGCAAAGTAATGCAAGAAAAAGGAGGTAATTTTTAATGGATAATATTTTAGATAGATTAGATTCTATAGAAAAGCATATTCTAAAAGAAATTGCAGATATAGAAAAAACTCCAATAGGTGCTTTTAATATTAGAGAAAATGGAAAAGCAATTGCCAAAAATATAACATCTAACATAGATATTATTCCTAAAAAGGATAAACCAGGTATAGATATTATAATAAAACCAAATACTAAAAATGAAAGTGTACATATTCCAGTAGTTTTAACTCAAAGTGGCTTAAAAGATCTTGTTTATAATGATTTTTATATTGGAGAAAATAGTGATGTAGTTATCGTTGCAGGTTGTGGTATTCATAATAATTCTTGCGAAACTTCAGAGCATGATGGAATTCATTCTTTTCATTTAGGTAAAAATTCAAAAGTTAAATATATTGAAAAACACTACGGTGAAGGTTCAAAAGAAGGAAAAAGAATTCTAAATCCACAAACATATATATATCAAGAAGAAGGTTCTAGCTTTGAAATGGAATCTATTCAAATAGAAGGTGTTACATCTACTATTCGTGAAACAACTGCTAAACTTGATAATAATACAAGTTTAATTATTACAGAAAGAATTATGACTCATAATAATCAAACTGCCAAAACAATATTTAATGTTGAATTAGATGGTAAAAATTCTAGTGTTCATGTTGCTTCTAGATCTATTGCCAAAGAAAATTCTTATCAAGAATTTATTTCTAATGTTACTGGAAATAATAAATGTTTTGGGCACGTTGAATGTGATGCTATAATTATGGATAATGCCAAAGTAACTTCAGTTCCAAAGATAGTAGCAAATAATATAGATGCTAGTTTGATTCATGAAGCTGTAATTGGTAAAATTGCTGGAGAGCAAGTTATGAAATTAATGACTTTAGGGCTTACCGAAAAGGAAGCAGAAGAGCAAATTATAAATGGTTTCTTAAAGTAAATTTTTTTAAACTCTCATTTGTATTTCTACAAATGAGAGTTTTTTTATATTCTTTGTTTCACTACTTCATACATTACTATTCCTGCAGAAACAGAAGCATTTAATGATGTTATTTTTCCTTTCATTGGAATCTTCACTAAAAAATCACAATTTTCTTTTACTAATCTACTTATTCCAAATCCTTCACTGCCGATTACTATTGCAACTGGCATTTTATAATCTTGATCATAATAATTAATATTTGTATTCATATCAGTTCCACATATCCATACATCATTTTCTTTTAAATATTTTATTGTTTCATTTATATTGTTAACTCTTGCAATTTTTATATGTTCTACTGCCCCTGCTGAAACTTTACTTACAGTACTATTAACTGCCACAGCTCTTCTTTTAGGAATTATAACTCCGTGTACTCCTGCTGTTTCAGCAGTTCTTATTATAGAACCCAAATTATGCGGATCTTCTATTCCATCTAAAATTAATATAAAAGCTTTTTCTTTTTTATTTTTTGCTAATTCAAGAATCTCTTCTACTTCACAATATTCATAAGGTGGAACTATTGCTATAACACCTTGATGATTCTCAGTTTGAGACATTTTATCTAACTTATATTTATCTACTTTGTTTATAATAACCTTTTGTTCTTTGGCTAATGCTATAATCTTGTGTATTGAACCATGTTTTTCGCCATCTGCTACATATAATTTATTAATGTCTTTTCCACTTTCCAACAATTCCAAAACAGAATTTCTACCTTCTACTTGGTCATTAAATTCTTTTTCTGATAAATTTCTTTTATTTTTTTCCATTTTAAATTCATTCCTTTTTACTGTATAAACTTTTTTATTCTTACAATAGTACATTCTTATTTACTATACTTTCCAAATTACCCTTTAATGATATAACATTCCAACCTTCTAATTCATCTTTATATGGTT
>CAUWNG010000089.1:0-6923 GCA_963560005.1 uncultured Clostridia bacterium | reverse complement strand
TATCATTATTAAAGTTAAAATAACCACTATTCCCCAAAAACAAGAATTATAGTAAATTGCGTATGTCAAATTTGTAATTATCGAAATCAACCATCCTATTAAAATTAGGGTTAATTTTGTCCGCTTCATAATTTTTCCTCCTTAAAATTATATAGTATAAATATATACTATATTATATTATACTATAATTAATCGTTTTTTGCAAATTTTTATTCGGCATTTTTCTCATTACATTTACAAATATTTTCTAGAGTATCATATACTCCGCTTCCATCTACATATTTATTATTTGCTAAATTTCCTAAAGTTAATATTCCAACTATTTTATTATTATCTATAACTGGTATTCTTCTAATTTGATTTTTAGACATTATTTCTTCTGCATCATTAATATCTGTTTCTGGACTACAAAAACAAATATTAGTTGACATTATATCACTAATTGGAGTATTATGTGTTTCTTTATCGCAAGCAACACATCTTAATATAATATCTCTATCAGTTACCAATCCAACTATTTTATTTGTATTATCACAAACAGGTACACAACCAATATGATTATTACACATTATTTTTGCACAATCCTTTATAGAACATTCTGGCTTAACAAATGTAACATTATTACACATACAATCTTTAACTTTCATTTTTAATTAATCCACCTTTCTATACAATTTTTATACAGTATTATTTTTTACAAAAATAAAAAAGATATGCATTTTTATTTTGCATATCTTAACAAATTTTTCTTTTTTAAAAAAACATATTTCGTGGCATTACTGGTCTAGCATGATTCATATTTGGATAATTTGGTTTTGAATAATTATTAACATTATTTTTTCTTAATAAATTATTTAAAATTAATATTTTTATCAAATCTCTTAATAAAAAATTGTTACGTCTTCTAGGACTTATATTTCTATTTTCTTCCTTCTTTATGTTTCTTTCCTTTATATTCTTTTCTTCCCTATTTGAAACTTCTACATTCACATTAACAACTGTATCTGGTTGTTCTTCTACTACATCATAAATTTCATTTACCATTTTTTCAACAAGTTCTTGTGTTATTGGCTCTTTATTTTCATTACAGCATTTTTCTACAATCGGATTTATTAGTCTATATATTTCTGGATACATTTTGTTTATTTTTTCATTAGAATCAGTCATATCAAATTCTGGAACATTTACAAATGTCATATTATTGCCTTCTATCATATTATTGGGTTGAATATTTGGAAAATAGTTATTTTCATACATCTGATATGTATTTCTATCTGGATTTGGATAATTTAATACTCTCCTCATATACTCTTCGTAATCATTATAAAACATAATATATACCTCCTCATAATATATTATGAGAATTTATAATTATATGTTACTATATAGAATTTACTATTTCTTTAAATTTATCTCCTCTTTCTGCAAAGTTTTTAAACAAATCAAAACTTGCACTAGCAGGTGAAAAAAGAACAATTTCATCATTATCTGCAAATTTGTATGCTGTTTGTACCGCTTCTTCTAATGTATTACATCTATATATAGGCATTTGTTTATTTCCCTTTTGTAATTCTAATTCAACAGCATCATTTATTTTTTGAGCAGTTGCTCCCAATAAAATAAGTTTACTTACTTTATTTATAATTGGCTTAGCTATAGGTGTATAATCTAAATGTTTATCATATCCTCCAGCAATTAATACAATTTTTTCATTAAAAGAATTTAACCCAGCAATGGTTCTAGAAGGAGATGTTCCTATTGAATCATTATACCATTTAACACCATTTATTTCTCTAACTAGTTCTAATCTATGTTCTACTCCTTTAAAATTACTAATAACATTTATTTGTGTCTCTATATCAACTAAAGATGATGTAGCACATATTGCAGCACAAATGTTTTCATAATTATGAACACCTCTTAAAGGAATATTTTTTACATTTGTAATATGTCTTCTTAATCCGTTATTACATAATTTTATTACTTCACTATCATAAATTACTCCATCTTGAAGTTTTTCTTTACTGCTAAAAAACTTTACCTTAGAAACCGCTTCTTTTGCACAATCCTTTGTTATAGCATTATCATAATTTAAAACTAAAATATCATTTTCATTTTGAAATTTAAATATATTCTTTTTAGAATTTATATATTCTTCATAAGATTTATGAATATCTAAATGATTAGGAGATATATTAGTTATAACCGCTATGTGTGGGCTTACTTGCATATCCATTAGTTGAAAACTACTTAATTCTAACACTATAATATCATCTTTTGTCATTTCCCCTACTTTAGTAAAAATTGGATAACCTATATTCCCTCCTAAATAACATTTATATCCTTTTGCTTTAATCATTTCATAAATAAGTGTTGTTGTTGTTGTTTTTCCATCACTTCCTGTAACAGCTATTACTTTTCCGTGGGCAAGTTTGCATTAACATTTCTATTTCAGAAGTAAGTAATGCACCTCTTTTTACTTCTTCCTCTATTTCTTTTGTATCTGGTCTACAACTTGGAGATCTAAATATAATATCAAAATTTTTTAAATTTGATAATGCATTTTCTCCCACATATAAATTAAAGTTATATGTATTAATCTTTTCTAATGCTTCTCTATCTAATTTTGTAATCTCTCTTTTATCAAACACAGTTACTTTTGCTTGTAGATTAAAAAAATAATCTAATAATGGAATATTACTTACCCCTAAACCTATAATAGCTACTTTCTTTCCTACAATATATTTTTCAAATTCTTCTAATTTTTCATTATTAAATTCCATTTTTCTAATAACCCCCTAAAATATTTTTATATATTCAAAAACTTTGTTTGCACTATCTTTTACAGTTTCACAATTTGTTACATCTACAACCACAGTATTCGTATACTTTGTATAAAATCCCGCTTCTTCTTGTAATCTATCTCTTTTTATAATATTATCTCTTACTTCTTCTTCATTTATATTTCCATTATATTGTATGCATTTTCTTTTAACTCGTTCTTCCAAAGAAGCTGTTATTAAAAAATGATAATCAAGTTCAGGATATATTTTCATTAAATCTCTACCAGAAACAACTATATTATAATTATTTTTAAATTCATCTATTATTTGATGACCAAATATATATAAATTTTTATTATTTGCTATTTTCCCAATTTCAGAAACTGCTAAGGAAGAATCTTTTGACTGTAATTTTTCTTCATCAATTTTTTCATTATTAATATATATAGTAGTATCTCTATTTTCTATTTTTATACTAATTTTTAGTTTATCCATCATCTGTTTAATATCTACATTTTTCATATTATGTTTTAAATTTTCTAAATCCATTCCAGATTCCATTAGTGCATATACTATTGCTCTATATAAATTCCCACCTTCTAATAAAATAGTATTTGGAATCATATTCAAAAGTTCTCTACATATAGTTGTTTTTCCGTGCGCCAACAAGTCCTTCAATTCCTATTACTATATTGTTCATATACTTCAATTCCTTTCTTCTATTCAATATTGTTAATTTTCATACTTATTATACTACAAAAAAAATTTTTTGTATATTTTTTTATTTTTTGTTCAAAATATTATTAAGAATGGAGGTGCTTTCCATGGCAGATAAAAATAACAAGAAAAATAAAGGTAACAAAAATAATCCAAATAATAATGCAGAAAAAAACAATTCAAATAACTAACAATAATATCTGATAAAAAAACAATATTATTCTACACACAAAGAACTACATTAATTGCAATTATTAATGTAGTCCTTTCATTTATTTTTTTACCTTCCTAAATACTTTGCTAAAAATTTACCTGTATAACTTCTTTCATTTTTTATAATTTGTTCTGGTGAGCCTACTGCTACTATTTCTCCACCATTATCTCCACCTTCTGGTCCTAAATCTATTATATAATCAGCTGTTTTAATTAAATCCAAATTATGTTCTATTACTATTATACTATTTCCTGTATCTACTAATCTTTGTAAAATATCAACTAATTTATGAACATCTGCAATATGCAGACCTGTTGTTGGTTCATCTAATATATAAAGAGTTTTTCCTGTTGCCTTCTTAGATAATTCTGTAGCAAGTTTAATTCGTTGTGCTTCTCCACCTGATAATGTTGTAGAAGGTTGTCCTAATTTAATATATCCTAAGCCTACATCATATAATGTTTGTATTTTTTGCTTTATTTTTGGAATATTCTTAAAAAATTCCAATGCTTCTTCTACAGTCATATCAAGCACATCTGCAATTGTTTTACCTTTATACTTAACTTCTAAAGTTTCTTTATTATATCTTTTACCTTTACATACTTCACAAGGTACATATATATCTGGTAAAAAATGCATTTCAATTTTTAATATACCATCACCATTACATGCCTCACATCTTCCTCCTGTTACATTAAAACTAAATCTACCTTTTTCATATCCTCGCATTTTAGCTTCATTTGTTCCAGCAAATATATCTCTTATAAAATCAAATACACCTGTATATGTTGCTGGATTTGAACGTGGTGTTCTTCCTATTGGTGATTGATCAATATTTATTATTTTATCAATATTTTCAATTCCCTTTATTCCTTTACATTTTCCAGGTTTTTCATTTGAACCATTTAGTTCCTTTGACAATGTTTTATATAATACTTCATTTATTAAAGTACTTTTTCCAGAGCCAGAAACACCAGTAACACATACAAATTGACCTAATGGAAATTTAACATTTACATTTTTTAAATTATGTTCTGTTGCTCCTTTTACTTCTATTGCTTTCCCATTAGATTTCCTTCTTTTATTAGGAACCAGTATTTGTTTTCTACCACTTAAATATTGACCTGTAACAGAATCAGAAACAAGCTTAATTTCTTCTGCTGTTCCTTGAGCCATAACATTTCCTCCATGTACACCAGCACCTGGTCCAATATCTATTACTTGATCTGCAGCATACATAGTATCTTCATCATGTTCTACAACCAAAACTGTATTTCCCAAATCTCTTAAATGTTTTAAAGTTGCAAGAAGCCTATCATTATCTCTTTGATGAAGTCCAATGCTTGGTTCATCTAATATATACAATACTCCTGTTAATCCAGAACCTATTTGTGTGGCCAAACGAATTCTTTGTGCTTCTCCTCCAGATAAAGTTCCCGCACTTCTTGCCAATGTTAAATATTCTAACCCCACATCTATTAAGAATTGTAGCCTTTTATTTAATTCTTTAAATATTTGGTCAGCTATCATTTTTTCTTTATTATTAAGTTCTAATGAGTTCAAATAATCTTTAATTTTATCTATTGACATTTCTGTAAGTTCATTTATATTTTTGTTTCCAACTTTAACAGCTAAACTTTCTTTTCTTAACCTTGCTCCATGGCAAGTAGGACAATGACTGTCACTCATATATAACTCATAAAAATCTCTCATCCCTTGAGATTTAGTTTCATTATGTCTTCTTTCTAAAGTTGGAATAACACCTTCAAATGGTGCTGTAAACTTTCTTACTCCTGCTGAAGATTCATAAGTAAAATCAATTTTTTCATCTCCAGTACCATACAAGATTTTATCTAGAAACTCTTTTGGTAATTTTTTTATCGGAACATTAATGTCTACACCATAATGTCTACCTATACTCTCAAAATACATTTTAGCCATAGTGTCACCTTTTTTCATAACACTAGAGCCAAAAGCTTTTACTCCATCATATAATGTTTTATCTTTATCTGGTATAATTAAATCTTCATCCATTTTTAATAAATATCCTATACCAGTACATGTAGGACATGCTCCAAAAGGATTGTTAAAAGAAAACATTCTTGGTGTAAGTTCTTCAAAGCTAATATTACAATCAGGGCAAGCATAGTTTTGACTAAATAACATTTCTTTACCATTTTGAACATCTATACTTACTAAATTATTAGCGTTTTTTAATGCTATTTCTACAGATTCAGTTAATCTACTTCTTATATCATCTCTAATAACTAATCTATCTACTACAATATCAATATTATGCTTCTTTTTTCTATCTATTTCTATAGTATCTGTAAGTTCATATATCTCACCATCTATTCTAACACGTACAAATCCTTCTTTTTGAAAATTCTCTAATAATTTGGTATATTCTCCTTTTCTTCCACGAATAACAGGTGCTAAAACCTGTATTTTAGTACCTTCTTCTAAACTCATAATATTATCTACAATTTGATCAATTGTTTGTTTCTCTATTTTTTTTCCACAATTTGGGCAATATGGCACACCTATTCTGGCATATAAAAGACGAATATAATCATATATTTCTGTAACAGTTCCAACTGTTGAACGAGGATTCTTAGATGTTGTCTTTTGGTCTATAGAAATTGCAGGTGATAAACCTTCTATTGATTCCACATCTGGTTTTTCCATTAGGCCTAAAAATTGTCTTGCATAGGCTGAAAGACTTTCTACATATCTTCTTTGACCTTCTGCATATAAAGTATCAAAAGCAAGTGAAGACTTTCCGTGAACCTGAAAGTCCAGTAATTACAACTAATTTATCTCTAGGTATTTCTAAATTTATATTTTTTAAATTATGCTCTTTTGCTCCTTTTATTATAATACTGTTTTGCATATTTTTATTAATTCCCCCTTTGTCAAACGCATAAAATTCAACATAATTATTATAAAACATAAGTTTGCAATTGTCAATATTATGTTATTCTCCTTTTTATTAAATAAAAATATAATTTTTTATACATCGAGCCATGATTTTGATACACACTTCCTCCACTTCCACCTCACGATGGATAGCTTGTGTTTCTCTAATTGGTTGGCGATACATACCTCCACTACGGACTTTCACCGATTAACTATACGACATGCCCGTCGCACAAGAACAAAAGAGGCATGATTAATATATTTTAACATTTTAAATAACTTTTCATGCC
>CAUWNG010000088.1:0-6967 GCA_963560005.1 uncultured Clostridia bacterium | reverse complement strand
TTCCATGTATTACTTCATCATTTATAGATATACATAGTGTCGCTGGAAAATCTTTTACTCCCCTTATTCCACTTGGATATCCTTTTTGTGCTGGTATTCCCCCATTTTCATAAATAAATTTTTCTGCTATATTATTAAGCTCCATAGTTGTCATTCCTGGTTTAATAACTTCTTCTAATTTTTTATATACTAAACCTGTTAATTTACAAACTTCTTTCATTTTATCAATTTCTTTTTTTGATTTAATAGTTACCAATTTTATTACTTCCTTCTATTTATTAATTATTTTTTGTAATACACTGTTTACTGCTTGCTCTGAGGCTTTATCAGATGTAGGATCTTCTGGCACTATAGAATATAAAATATTTTTTTCTTTATAATATTCTATTAGTCCACCCAAATTTTCATAATATATTTTTATTCTTTTCTTTATAGATTCTTCTGTATCATCTACTCTTGAAACCAATTTAGAACCACATATATCACATATTCCTGATACTTTAGAAGATTTAAATTTAGAATTATATATAGCTCCACAGTCTTTATTAGAGCAAATTTCTCTATTTAATATTCTTTGTACTATAACGTCATCTGGAATTTTAAGTTCTATAACCAAATCTACTTTTTTATTTGCTTTTGCTAACATCTCATCTAAAGCCTTTACTTGTGACATTGTTCTTGGAAATCCGTCAAAAATTCCTCCATCTTTCACATCATTTCTTGATAATCTATCCTTAAAAATTTCTATTGTTATATCATCTGGTACTAATATACCTTTTGAAATATATTTATTTGATTCAATTCCTAATTTTGTATTTTCTTTTATTTGTTCTCTAAAAATATCACCCGTAGAGATATGTGGTATATTTAACTTTTTAGCTAAAATTTTAGCTGCTGTACCTTTACCACTACCTGGTGCTCCTATCATTACTATGTACATTGCTTCCTCCTTTTAACGAAAATTTTGGACGGTATATATTTTTATAACCGTCCTAAACTTTTACTCTAAGAATCCTTTGTAGTGTCTCATTACTAATTGTGATTCTAATTGTTGCATTGTTTCTATAGCAACACCAACTACAATTAATATTGAAGTACCTCCAAAAGCCAAGTTTACATTTGGAATGAATCTAGCTAACATAGGCAATATTGCTATAATTGCTAAGAATAATCCTCCAAACCAAAGCAATTTAGATATAACATTTGATAAATATTCTGTTGTTGGTTTTCCAGCTCTAATTCCTGGAATAAATCCTCCATTTCTTTTAATGTTATTTGATACTTCTGCTGGATTGAATGTTGCATAAGTATAGAAAAATGTAAATCCTAATATTAATAGTAAATAAACAATAGCATTAGCAATTGTATATCCTACAGCCACATTTGATGATGAAGTAGCTATAGAAAAATTATATATAACTGCCCAAAAACCTGTTTTTGTAGCTATATCTGGTATAAACATTTGAATTATCATTGCTGGGAATGTCATAAATGATGAAGCAAAAATTATTGGCATAACACCTGCCATTGCAAGTTTTAATGGTATATGTGTATTTTGTGCTCCAACCATTTTTCTTCCCACTACTTTTTTAGCATATTGTACAGGGATTCTTCTTTCTGCTTGTTGAACAAACACAACTCCTGCAATTAAAAGTATTGTACAAATTATAATTCCTAATGATATTAATAATCCAGTAGTACTAAATGCTCCTGTTCCCATTATTAAATTCCAAATCATTGTTACTGCACTTGGTAAACCAGAAATAATACCAACAAATATAATCATAGAAATACCATTTCCTATTCCCTTTGTTGTTATTTGCTCTCCAAGCCACATTAATAGTGCAGTACCTGCCATTAATGAAATTACAACAGTAAATCCTGTTACAAATCCATCACCTATAAATATACCTGTATTCTTATATGATAAATAAATTCCAATGCCTTCTATTAAAGCTAAAAGTACTGTTAATAATTTAGTATATTTATTAATTTTTGCTCTACCTTCTTCTCCACCCTCTTTAGTCAATCTTTCTAAAGCAGGTATAACCAAGGCTAGTAATTGTATTACTATTGAAGCTGTTATGTATGGACTTATTGACATTGCAAAAATTGATAATCTTGAGAATGCACCTCCTGATATCATATCTATAAGCCCAACCATTCCATTAGTTGCAGAATTCATTGTTTCATTTAGAGTAAATGTATCTACACCTGGAATAGTAATAAAACAACCTAATCTAAATATAACTATTAATAATAAAGTATATAATATTTTTTTTCTAACATCTGGTGTTTTTAATGCATTCTTTAATGTTTTAAACATTAAATCACCTCAGCCTTTCCTCCTAAAGCTTCAATTTTTTCTTTTGCTGCTTTAGTAAATCTTTTTGCTTTTACTGATAATTTTTTCTCTAAATTACCAGTAGCAATTATAACAATACCATCATTTATTTTACTTATTATACCATCTTCTAATAAAGTTTCAGCTGTAACTTCTTCTTTGCTAGATTTATTTAGCATTGTTAAAGTTACCTCTGTATAATTATTTGCATGTATATTAGTAAATCCTCTTTTTGGTAATCTTCTATATAATGGAGTTTGACCTCCTTCAAATCCTCTTCTTACTCCGCCACCAGATCTAGCTTTTTGACCTTTGTGACCTTTTCCAGAAGTTTTTCCAAGACCTGAACCTACTCCACGACCTACTCTTCTTCTTGTTTGAGTTTTTTGTGCTGGTTTTAATTCGTCTAAATTCATTTTGCAATTACACCTCCTATCCTAATATTTCTGCTACAGTTTTACCTCTTTTTTTAGCTATTTGCTCTGCTGTTTTCATACTCTTTAATCCTTCAATTGTAGCATATACAACGTTTCTTGGGTTGTTTGTTCCTATAACTTTTGTTCTAATGTCTTTATAACCTGCTAACTCTAAAACAGGTCTAACACTACCACCAGCAATAACTCCAGTACCTTCTTCAGCTGGTTTTAAAATTACATTAGCACTTCCAAATCTTCCAACATATTCATGAGGTATTGTAGTACCTACTATAGGAACTTCTATTAAATTCTTTTTAGCTTCTTGAATTGCCTTTTTTATAGCATCTGGAACTTCTGAAGCTTTACCATTACCTACACCAATATGACCATTTTCATCACCAACAACAACAACAGCACTAAATCTAAAAGTTCTACCACCTTTTACAACTTTAGCAACTCTGTTTATTGCTACAACTTTTTCTTTTAATTCTGATGTTTTTTCTGCTTGCACTTTATTTTTCCCTCCTTCTTGTTTTTTTAAAATTCTAATCCGCCTTCTCTTGCTGATTCTGCTAATTCTTTAATTACTCCATGATATATATATCCGCCTCTATCGAAAACTACAGATTTAATATTTTTTTCAATAGCTCTCTTAGCTACTAATTTTCCAACTTCTTTAGCAGCTTCTTTATTTGCATGCTTTGTCTTTACTTCTTTATCTAATGTAGAAGCTTGGACTAAAGTATTACCAGCAACATCATCTATCACTTGTACATATAAATTGCTATTACTTCTATATACACATAATCTTGGACGTTCTGCTGTACCAGATATTTTTTTACGAACTCTTAAATGTCTTCTTTCTCTTTGTTCTTTTCTGTTTATCTTAGTAATCATGTCTTACTCCTTTCTATTTACAAAATTCTATTTACCTGTTTTTCCTTCTTTACGTCTAATATGTTCTTCAGCATACTTAATTCCTTTGCCTCTATATACTTCTGGTGGTCTCTTTGTTCTAATAACTGCTGCTGTTTGACCAACTAATTCTTTATCAATTCCTCTAACTGTAATATGGTTAGCATCTGGCAAATCAAATGTAATTCCTGCTGGAGGATCCATTTCTACTATATGAGAATAACCTAAGTTCATTACTAGTTTATCTCCTTTTTTCTGTGCTCTATATCCAACACCATTTATTTCTAATTCTCTTTTATATTCATTAACAACACCTGTAATCATGTTATTTATTAATGTTCTTGTTAATCCATGTAGGCTTCTGTTTGCTGGATCATTATTTGGTCTTTTTACAGTAATAACATTATTTTCTAAAGAAATTTCCATATTGCTATTTAAATCTCTTTCTAATGTTCCTTTTGGTCCTTTTACTATTATATGATGTCCATCTAATTTTACTTCAACACCTTCTGGAACTGTAATTGCTTTATTGCCTATTCTTGACATTTTTTTCCCTCCTTTTTTAATTAATTTAAAATTACCAAACGTAAGCTAATACTTCTCCACCAAGTCCTTCTTTTCTAGCTTCTCTATCAGTTTTTATACCTTTAGAAGTAGAAATAAGAGCTATTCCTAATCCATTTAAAACTTGTGGTAATTCATCTTTAGATGCATATACTCTTAATCCTGGTTTGCTTATTCTTCTTAAACCATCAATTACTCTAGCACCTTTTTCATCATATTTTAATGTAATTCTTATAATTCCCTGGCTATTATCTTCTATTTCTTCATAAGCTGCAATATATCCTTCTTCAAATAATATATTAGCAATTGAAAGTTTCATTTTAGAAGATGGAATATCTACTGTTTTATGCTTTGAACTATTTGCATTTCTTATTCTTGTTAACATATCTGCTATTGGATCTGTTATATTCAATTTAATTTCCCTCCTTTTTTCTACCAGCTTGCTTTCTTAACTCCTGGGATTTCTCCTTTATGAGCTAATTCTCTAAAGCAAACACGGCAAATTCCATATTTTCTAATATATGCATGTGGTCTTCCACAAATTTTGCATCTATTATATTCTCTTGTTTTATACTTTTGCTCTCTTTGTTGTTTTACTTTTAAAGATTTCTTAGCCATAATTTCTCCTTTCTTTTGGCATATTTTCTAAGCTAAAGTTTTAATTTTTAAATGGCATTCCTAAAGCTGACAATAATTCTCTTGCTTCTTCGTCTGTTTTTGCTGTAGTTACGAATATAATATCCATTCCTCTTATTTTATCTATTTTATCATATTCGATTTCTGGGAATATAAGTTGCTCTTTTACACCCATAGAATAGTTACCTCTTCCATCAAAAGAATTAACTGAAACACCTCTAAAATCTCTAACTCTTGGTAATGCTACATTAAATAATTTATAAGCAAAATCATACATTTTACCACTTCTTAATGTAACTTTACATCCCATGTTTATTCCTTCTCTTATTTTGAACGCTGCTATAGCTTTTTTAGCTTTAGTAATAATTGGTTTTTGACCAGTAATTAAAGCTAAATCATTTACAGCATTTTCTAATGATTTAGGATTTTCTTTAGTATCACCTAAACCTATATTTATAACTATTTTTTCTAGTTTTGGAACTTCCATAACTGATTTATAATTAAATTTTTTCATTAATGCTGGTATTACTTCTTTTTCATATTGCTCTCTTAATACTTCCATTAGTCTTCATAGACCTCCTTCCTATTTACTTTTATTTTAATTTTGTACCACATTTTTTGCAAACACGTACTTTAGTACCATTTTCTATTAAATAACCAACTCTTGTTGCTTTGTTACATTTAGGGCAAACCACATTTACTTTACTGCTATGTATTGCACACTCTACTGGTATAATTCCACCCTCTTCTCCTTGTTTTCTTGGTTTAACATGTTTTTTTCTAATATTAACACCTTTTACAATTACTTTTTCTGTTTTAGGTATTACTTCTAAAACTTCTCCAGTTTTACCTTTATCATTACCAGATAAAACTTTAACTGTATCACCTTTTTTTATTTTCATTTACAAATTTCACCTCTTTATTTCTGTATTCTTTTAAACTAAAGTTGTTTTATAAAACTTCTGGAGCAAGTGAAAGAATTTTCATATAATCTCTTTCTCTTAATTCTCTTGCTACAGGTCCAAATATACGAGTTCCTTTTGGTGTTTTATCATCTCTTATTATAACAGCTGCATTTTCATCAAATCTTAAGTAAGAACCATCTGCTCTTCTTATAGGTTTCTTTGTTCTAACTACAACAGCTTTTACAACATCACCTTTTTTTACAACGCCACCTGGTGTAGCTGTTTTAACAGAAGCAATTATTACATCTCCTATTCTAGCGTATTTTCTATATGATCCGCCTAGACATCTAATGCACATAATTTCTTTAGCACCTGTATTATCAGCTACTTTTAATATTGATTGTTGTTGTACCACTTTAAATTCCTCCCTTCACCATTTTTAAAAAATCGTGATTTTTATTTTATTATTGCCTTTTCTAAAACTTCAACTACTCTCCATCTTTTATCTTTTGATAGAGGTCTTGTTTCCATTACTTTAACTTTGTCTCCAGTATGACATTCATTTTTCTCATCATGAGCTTTTAATTTGTATGTTTTCTTTTGAATTTTGCCATACATTTTATTCATTTCGCTAGTTTCTACTGCTACTACAACTGTTTTGTCCATTTTATCAGAAACTACTGTACCAATCATGACTTTACGAAGATTTCTTTCTTCCATTATGATTAATCTCCTTTCTTAATTATTCTGCTTTTTTTAATTCTCTTTCTCTTAATACTGTTTTTATTTTAGCAATGTCTTTCTTAACTTCTTTGATTTTCATAGGATTTTCTAAACCATTTGTTGCTAAACTAAATCTTAATTTAAACAATTCTGATTTTAATTCTCCTAATTCTTTCTCTAGTTCTGGTGAAGACATTTCTCTTATTTTATTTATCTTCATCACTATCACCACCTATTTCAGTTTCCTTTTTAACAAATTTACACTTAACAGATAGTTTATTTGCAGCTAATCTTAAAGCTTCTCTTGCTGTTTCTTCATTTACATCTGCAAGTTCAAACATTATTCTACCTGGTTTTACAGCTGCTACCCAGTACTCTACAGCACCTTTACCTTTACCCATACGAGTTTCAGCTGGTTTCTTTGTTATTGGTTTATCAGGGAAGATTTTAATCCAAACCTTTCC
>CAUWNG010000087.1:0-7184 GCA_963560005.1 uncultured Clostridia bacterium | reverse complement strand
CTCTTTTTTTATTTTCAATTTTTTGAAAATTGAATTTACTTTTTCAATTCACCATTTATACTGCAACTTGTACTATTTTATGCTCATGTATACATTTTGACACATCTAATATTCTCTGATTTTCTGAACCTTTGAACTTTAATGTTGGATTTTTTAAATCTTCTCTAAATCTTCCATCTACTAATACATCTATATTAGCTAAAGTTTCATTTGTAATTTCGTCATTTCTATCCATTAATTCTTCTAATGTATATCCTGAATAGCACCAAATATTAAAATTTGGACGAACTTCTTTAATAGACTTTATAAAATCTAGTACTTCTGGAATATTTTCTTTACATAGAGGTTCCCCACCACTTAATGTTACACCTTTTAATATTGAATTTTCGCATATTCTATTTATTATTTCTTCTTTATTAAATTCTTGACCATAATTAAAATTTTGTGCTTCTTTATTATGACACCCTGGGCAATTATGAGGGCATCCACTTACAAATAATACTGCTCTCCACCCTAAGCCATTTGATATACTTTCATCATAAAATCCTGCCATTTTCATATATTTTCTTTCCTTTCTGTTAAAAATATCTTTTTATTTATTGTCAGCTAATCCTGTATGTGTAACTCTATCTCTTAATTCTGATAATTTTGCAGAATTCCAGCGTGATGTTGTTCCTACTAAGTATCCTGTTATTCTT
Source organism: uncultured Clostridia bacterium (assembly GCA_963560005.1). Classification (GTDB taxonomy): domain Bacteria; phylum Bacillota; class Clostridia; order TANB77; family CAG-508; genus CAG-273. The sequence continues at coordinate 6,486 of CAUWNG010000087.1, read as the reverse complement.
TGAATTGTGTCTATTTCTTCACTTCCACAAACTGGGCATTTTTTTAAATTTGCATCTGCGTTTTCAAATCCACAAATCATACATCTTGATCTTGTATGATTTACACTTCCATATCCCATATCATATTTATCCATTAAATCTACTACTGCTTCTATTGTTTCTGGATTATGTGTAGCATCTCCATCTAATTCAATATAGAAAATATGTCCTCCTCCTGTAAGAGCATGATATGGAGCTTCTATTTTTGCTTTATGTTCTGCAGTACATTTATACCAAACTGGTACATGATTACTATTTGTATAATAATCCCTATCTGTAACTCCTAAAATAATTCCATATTCTTTTTTATCTATTTTAGTAAATCTACCAGAAAGACCCTCTGCTGGTGTTGCTAATACAGAGAAATTTAAATCATATCTATCAGAAAAACCTGTTACTAATTCTTTTAATTCTCCTATTATTTCTAAACCTAATTTTTGAGATTCATCAGATTCACCATGATGTTTTCCTGTAAGTACTGTTAATGCCTCTGCTAAACCTATAAATCCAATTCCTAGCGTTCCTTGTTTTAATACTGGTTCTATTGTATCATAAGGTTTTAAGTTTTCGCTTCCTTCCCATAATCCTGACATTAATAATGGAAATTGCTTTGCAATAGCTGTACATTGAAATCTATATCTATCATAAAGCTGTCTTGATACTATTCCAGCATATTCTTCTAATTTTTGCATAAATATTTTCTTAACTGTTTTCTTATATTGTGCTGTCATAAATTCTTCGCTGCCTCTTCCTAATTCAAACTTAATTCCTAATTGTTCTTGTGCCTTATTTGCAGATTCAATAGCAATTCTTGGCAGATTCATTGTTGTAAATGATAAATTTCCTCTACCTATTGATGTTTTTTCTCCATGTCTATTTTCAAAAACTCTAGTTCTGCATCCCATAGTTGCACATTCATACATATATCTTTTTGGATCATCTGCTCTCCATTTTTCATGTTTGTTAAATGATGCATCTAAGTTTATAAAATTTGGGAAAAATCTTTTAGCAGCTACTCTACAAGCCAATTTATATAAATCGTAATTTCTATCTCCAGGTAAATAATTTACTCCTCTTTTTTTCTTCCATATTTGTATTGGGAATATTGGAGTTTCACTATTTCCTACACCTCTTTCTGTAGAAAGTAACACTTCTCTTATAATACATCTTCCTTCTGGTGAAGTATCTGTTCCATAATTTATTGAACTAAATACAACTTGATTTCCTCCTCTTGAATGAATTGTATTCATATTGTGTATAAATGCTTCCATTGATTGATGTACTCTACCTACAGTATTATTTATTGCAGCTTGCAAATCTCTTTCTTTTCCTTCTAAATTATCTAAATCTTTCCTTATATAATCTTCTGGTTGATAATCTACTAAATCGCTTAAATCTTTTCCTAATAATTCAGCTATTTTTTTTACTTCCTCTTTAAAAGTAAGTTTTACATATTGTGCTAAGTAATAATCAAAAGCTGGAATAGCTTGTCCTCCATGCATTTCATTTTGTACTGTTTCCATAGAAATACAACCTAATATACTTGCAGTTTCTATTCTTTTAGCTGGTCTTGAAGCACCATGACCTGCCTTAAAACCATTTTGTAATATTTTATCAAGTGGATGTTGTAAACAAGTTAATGATTTTGTAGGATAATAATCTTTATCATGTATATGTATATATCCACCTTTTACAGCATCTTTTGCTTCTTGTGATAACAAAAAATCATCAACAAAAGGTTTTGTAGTTTCAGATGCAAATTTCATCATCATTCCTGCTGGTGTATCTGCATTCATATTTGCATTTTCTCTAGTTATATCATTCGCTTTTGCTCCTATTATATCTAAAAACACTTCTTTAGTTTTAGATTTTCTAGCTACATCTCTATTATATCTATATGTAATATAACTTTGTGCTACTTCTTTTCTTGAAGAAGCCATTAATTTTTTTTCTACTGCATCTTGTATTTCATATACTGTTGTTTGTAATTTATCTTCAAATTGTTTTTCTACCTGTTGAGCAATTTTATTTGCCATATCTATATCAACACCACCTGGTGTTTGTGACATTGCTAATGTTATTGCTTTAATTATTCTTTCTTTATTAAATTCTACTACTCTTCCATCTCTTTTTATTACTTGCATTTTTTAGCCCCCTATTTTTTTATTTTTGTTTTTAAATTTGTTCTTATATTATATTAAGTTTTTTATAATGTCAAAGCTCTAGTTTTTATGTTTATTATTTAGCATTTACTTACTCTCCCTTTACTTATATAAGATTCATTTAATTCGCAAAAAATGTTTTTTAGACAATTAAAAAACATTTTTTATTTATTTTAGGCTATTTTTTATATTTTTTAATTTTTTTTGATATTTTTTCAAAAATTATTTTTTATGTTTTTGTATTTTTACTTACTGCATCATTTTAACTTTAATACATATTTAATTGTTTTCCAGTATATATTTTATAACATTTAATTTTCAAAATCACTTTTTTCAAAAAATGATTTTTTTATTTTTTAATATTTTACTTTAAAAAGTATAGATTAGTTATCTTTATTTTTTTATAAATAAGAGAAGGTAAAAAACTACTAACTAGTCAAATACCTTCTTACATTTTTATTTTACTATTTCTATTGCTTTTTCTGCATAAGAATTATTTATTATTTTACTATGTTCTACTCTTTTTTCCAATTCTCCTGCTTCTTCCATTACATCTTGCAATAAGTTAAATGATTTTTCTGTTAATATTGGTGTTTCATTCCATGCATCAATATCTATATAACTTTGTATTGCATTTTCTAATGTGTCTACATTTGAATTTGGGAAAAATCCTACAATACTTTCTGCAATTTCTTTTGCACTATGGTTTTGAACCCATAATTGTCCTTTGTAAATAGCATTTGTAAATCCTTGTATAATTTCTTCATTTTCACTTATATAGCTTTTCTTAGCAAAATATGCTGTATATGGTATTTCTCCTGATGCTTCTCCTACTGAAGCTACTATATATCCTTTTCCCGAATTTTCTGTTAATGAAGCCGTAGGTTCAAATAATGTTACATATTCAGCATCTCCTCCAGAAAAAGCTCCAGCCATTAAGTCAAACTTAATACTATCATCTAATACTAAATCTTTTTCTGGATTTATACCATTTTTCTTTAGTACATACTCAAAAGTCATATAAGGTACTCCACCTTTTCTACCTGGAATTACTGTTTTACCTCTCAAATCATTCCAACTAAAATTATCTGTAGGCTCTTTGCTTACTAAAAATGAACCATCTCTTTTTGTCATTTGTGCAAATACTTCTGCATAATCTTCCTTACCTTCATTATAAACATATATTGAAGCTTCTGGTCCAGCAAATCCAATATCACATTGATTTGCTAATACAGCTGTCATTACTTTGTCTGCTCCTTCTCCTGTAGTCAATTCTACTTCAATTCCTTCTTCTTCAAAAAAGCCTTGGCTAATTGCTACATATTGTGGTGCATAAAAAACTGAACGAGTAACTTCACTTACACTTATTTTTTGTAATTTTGCTACTTCTGAATTGTTTCTATTTATAAAAAAACACAATCCAATAGTCACTATTACTAAAACTATTAATACTGAAATTATAATCTTCTTTTTCACAAAAACCCCTCTCTTCTATTCATGCCAAAGGAGATTAAACATTTTGGCATGTTATTATTATTTTCTATTATATCAATATGTTTTTCTCCATTGATATAAATCTTTATCTTATTTTCTACCAGACATTTTTTTCATAACTATCTTTTCACATATAACTATAGCTTGATACATAATTGCAGCTACAATTGCAAGTATAATTACACCAGTCATAACTAAATCCAATTGGAATACCTGCCCTCCATAAACAATTAAGTATCCAAGTCCAGCCTTAGAAACTAAAAACTCTCCTGATATTACACCTACTAAAGATAACCCTACATTTACTTTTAAAGAGTTGAAAAAAGTTGAAATATTGGCTGGAATTACTATTTTGGTTAAAATTTGTAATTTGCTAGCTTTAAATGTTTTTGCCATTTTTATTAATTCTTTATCTGTATTTATAAAACCATTTAATATTTCTAGTACAGTTACAATTAACGAAATAGCAAGTGCCATTACTATAATAGCTGGCATTCCTGCCCCAACCCAAATAATTATTACTGGTCCTAAAGCTACTTTTGGCAAACTATTTAATATAACCAAAAACGGTTCACTTACTTTTGATAAAAACTTTGACCACCATAAAATTATTGCTATAAGTACCCCTAAAATAGTTCCTAAAAGGAAACCTATTATTGTTTCTGTGCATGTTACTTGTAAATGCAATATAAGATTATTTGATGATAAATTCATAAAAGTTTTTAAAATTTCGGATGGTTTGCTAGTTATAAAACTATCTATTATTCCTGAATTAGCAAGTAATTCCCAACCCACTATAAATACAATAACTATAATTAATCTAGTACTAAGTATAGCTATTTTATTTAATTTTATTTTCCTTAAGTATTTTTTTCTATCTTCAGATATTTTTATTTCATTCATGTACATCAAGCTCCTTCCATATAGTATCAAAATATTTACTAAATTTAGGGCTTTCTCTACAGCTTAATGGTGTTCTGTTTGCTATTTCAAAATCTATGGTATGAATATTTTTTACTACTGCTGGTCTATTAGAAAGAACTATAATTCTATCAGACATGCTTATTGCTTCTGATATATCATGAGTTACAATTAAAGCTGTAATATTTTCTTTTCTTAAAATGTTAAATATATCATTTGTAACCATTATTCTTGTTTGATAATCTAACGCAGAAAAAGCTTCATCCAATAATAATATTTTTGGTTTTATTGCCAAAGTTCTAATTAAAGCTACTCTTTGTCTCATGCCTCCTGATAATTGATTAGGGTATTTATCTTTAAATTCATATAAATTGTATTTTTTTAATAATTCATTAACATATTTTTCATTTTCCTTATTTTTTTGTTTTCGTACCTCTAATCCAAACATTATATTGTTATATATTGTTCTCCACTCTAAAAGGCTATCCTTTTGTAACATATACCCTAATCCACCATTTATTTCTATTTCTCCAGATGTTTCTTCTTCTAAACCTGCTATTATAGATAATAATGTTGATTTTCCACAACCACTTGGACCTATTATGCTTACAAATTCTCCTTCTTTTACTCCAAAACTTATATTAGATAATGCTTCTATTTCTCCATTTTTAGCCTGGTACTTTTTAGTTATATTCTTTAGTTTAACTACTTCTTTCATAAGTACCTCCTATAAATTTATCATAATGTATATTATGCAAGTATACATAATTTTGTGCTTTTAATGTTAATTTTTAATATTTTTCTGTATTATTCATAAGTTATTAATTCTATTTGATTAGAAATAAATTTTGAATTATTATTTATTTCTGTACTTAATTCTGTACTTAAATATTTTTTATTATCATCTGCAAATACTGTAACAAATGGTTTGTTTATTTCTCTTCCTGCTATTGCACAACCAATAAAATTAGCTCCAGAAGATATTCCTACTCCAATTCCTAATTGCACTGCTAATTTTTTTGCCATATTAATTGAATCTTCATCATTTACTAATATGACTTTGTCAATTATATTTTTATCTAAAAGTTCTGGTATAAATTCATCACCTATACCCTCTATTTTATGATTTTCTAATATTTTATTTTTTGAAATTAATGGCATTTTATCTGGTTCTATTGCAACTATTTGAGTATCTTTATTATAATTCTTTAACTTCTTTCCAATGCCAATCAAAGTTCCACCTGTTCCAACTCCCGAAACAAAACCTCCTATTTCTTCCTCTACTTGATTAATTATTTCTTGTGCTGTTGTTTCATAATGAGCTAACATATTATCTTCATTTGCAAATTGATTAGTTAAAAATCCATTTCTTTCTTTAGCAAACTTTTTTGCTTCTCTTATACATCTTTTAAATCCGCCTTGACTTTTAGAAAATAGATGCACTTCTGCTCCGTACATTTTCATTAATTTAACTCTTTCTTCACTTACCCAATTGGGCATAAAAATATATACTGGATGATTATAATATCTTCCCAATGCTGCCAAAGAAATTCCTGTATTTCCACTTGTAGCTTCTATTATTGGCATATTTTCTTTTAATTCTCCTCTTTCTTTTGCTTTATTTATTATGTAATATGCTACCCTATCTTTTATACTACCTGTTAAATTAAAACTTTCTAATTTTGCATAAATAAATTTTATTTTTTGGTTAAATTTATATTTTATCTTTATAATTGGTGTATTCCCAATAGTATTAATAAAAATCCCCCCTTTTTTAATTAATAATATATTATATTTCTTAGTTTTATAATTGTTAATATGTCAATAGTTTTTGATTAGGACACCCTAAAAATAGTATTTTAACTTGTGA
>CAUWNG010000086.1:0-7254 GCA_963560005.1 uncultured Clostridia bacterium | reverse complement strand
GTCACGCTAGAGGTCGACGGTTCGAGCCCGTTCCGGGTCGCCATTTTTTTATTTATAGAAAATTGCCTCGATAGCTCAGTTGGTAGAGCAAGGGACTGAAAATCCCTGTGTCAGTGGTTCGATTCCACTTCAAGCCACCATAGAAAAAAGCCTAATTTTAGGCTTTTTTTTGTGTCTATATTAGATAATGGACTATACTTCTTTTTATCTGGCATTGTCATTTGATTTGCTATGTGTAAATAGACGAAAGAACAACTATTGTTTTCTTTACTTGTTTATAACTTTTAATTTCCTTATAAAAATCCGATTTTATATATTGTTTATCATATAAAAATCTTATAAATATTTTTGCAGCGTTTAAGCTTGTTTTTAATATAGAATTGTGATATATTTTTTAATAATCTACTCTTTTAAATACTCGCCAAAAAATGGGTTACGACTCTATAATATAAATTGTTTAAAATGAAAAAATGTAAACTTGCAGAAAATGAAGTTTATAAATGGTTAGTAGAAAGTAAACAAAAATAGTAATAGTTTGTGTTATATTAATAAGTTTGTGATATAATACATATATGATTGGAGGTTAAAAATGGAAAAAAATTCCCCACCATATACAATAACTGATAAAATGCTAAACCTAGCAACAACTATAATGGAAAAAATTGGAGAAGCTAATTATTTTGAAAGTTTAAATAGATTTCCAGAATTAAGAAGAAAAACAAGAATAAAATCAATACATTCTTCATTGGCTATTGAAAATAATCAATTATCATTATTTCAAGTTGAAGCAGTAATAAATGGAAAAGCAGTTATTGGAGAACAAAAAGATATTCAAGAAGTTAAAAATGCATATAAAGCTTATGAAGAAATTGATAATATAAATCCATATTCAGTAGAAGATCTAAAAAAGATACAAGGAATATTAACTTTTGCTATTGAAGATGATAGTGGAAAGTTTAGAAATCATGGAGAGGCTGTTTATGATGGAGATGTTCAAATTTTTATGGTTCCACCTCATAGAATGGTTCCAACATTAATGGATAATTTGTTTAATTGGATGAACGAAGCAAAAGAAAAAGTTAATCCGTTAATTTTATCTTCTATATTTCATTATGAATTTGTATTTATACACCCTTTTTCAGATGGTAATGGAAGAACTGCTAGACTATGGCAAACAGCAATACTTGCACATTGGAAAGATTTATTTAAATATATTCCAATAGAAAGTATAATAAGAAAACATCAAGAAGAATATTATACAGCTATTCAAAATTGTAATAATATAGGAAATTCAAACGAATTTATTGAGTTTATGCTTAAAATTATAGATGAAGCTATAGATGGAATGATTTTAAATCAACAAGAAACTACACAAGAAACTACACAAAAAACTACACAAGAAAAAATAATAAATTTAATTAAGAAAAATCCAGATATTACACAGGTTGAAATGGCTAAAACACTTAATTTAACAAGAGATGGTATATCGTACAATATAAAAGCACTAAAAGAAAAAGGCATTATTGAAAGAGTAGGCTCTACAAAAAATGGAATTTGGAAAATAAATGTTGTAAAATAATGACAGAATTGAAAATAACAAAAAAGAAGAATTATAGTAATTAATAATATAAAAATTATTCATATCCACTTCAAGCCACCATAGAAAAAAGCCTAATTTTAGGCTTTTTTTGTGTTTATATTAGATATTTGGAAAACTTTTTAATCACCTTCGTAATTTTTATTAATAATATATATTATGGAGGTTTTTATGTAAATATGAATAAATGTACACTTGATACTTTGCCTTTAAATTGTTTTGGCAAAATTGATAATATAACTGCTACTGATGATCTTAGAAGAAGATTTTTGGATTTAGGAATGGTAAAAAAAACAAAAATTATTCCTATTTTCAAAAGTCCAACTGGTAATTCTAGAGCTTATGAAGTTAGGGGTAGTATTATAGCTTTAAGAAAAGAAGATGCTAATAAAATTATTGTTAATTATTAGTAACATATATTATACTTCTTTAATAATATATTATAAATAATTTTTAAAGGAGAAAATATTATGGGGTTAACATCTAGCTCAACTGGCTCTAATATAGTTAATGATACAGTTAATACAATTAAATATGATTATACTATTGCTATTAGTGGCAATCCAAATGTGGGAAAGTCTACTGTTTTTAATGGATTAACAGGTTTGCATCAACATACTGGAAATTGGCCACGGTAAAACTGTTGCTAATGCTACTGGTTTATGTGAATATAATTCCACTAATTTTCTTTTAGTAGACATTCCCGGTACATACTCTTTAATGTCAAATTCTGATGAAGAAGAAATTGCTAGAGACTATATTTGCTTTGATAATCCAGATGCTACTGTTATAATTTTAGATGCTACAAATCTGGAAAGAAATCTTAATTTAGTATACCAGACTATGGAAATTACAAATAATATTATAGTTTGTGTAAATCTTTTAGATGAAGCTAAGAAAAAAGGAATTAGTATAGATTTTACACTTTTGGAAAAATTATTAGGAGTACCTGTAGTTGGTGTAACAGCAAAAAAAATTAAAACATTAGATAAATTAATGAAAACAATCTACGATGTTTGTACTAAAAAAATTATTCCTAATCCAAAACGTTTAATATATTCTTCATATATAGAAACTTATATTAATAATATTGAAAATGATATTATAGATTTACTACCTGATAATAGAAAATTTTTAAGTAGATGGATAGCATTAAAATTACTCGATAGAAATGATAAAATAATATCTTCTATAGAAAATAATTTTAATATTAACTTAATAAAAAATCCATTATTGGTTTCTAAACTTTATAATATATATTCATTAATTGATAAAGATGCTTTTAAAGATGAAATTGTATCTACAATTGTATTCAAATGTGAAGTCATTTCCAACGATGTATGTACTTTTAAAAAAGAAAATTATAATGAACGAGATAGAAAAATAGATAAAATACTAACATCAAAGAAATTTGGTATTCCTATCATGATAGTATTTTTAGGATTTATATTTTGGTTAACAATAGTCGGAGCCAATTATCCATCACAATTACTATCTAATTTCTTTGGATTTTTGCAAGAAAAAATTGTATATGTTTTAAATAATATTAATACCCCCAATTGGCTAATTGGTATTTTAATTGATGGAATTTATACTACTCTTACCTCAGTAATTGCTGTTATGTTACCACCAATGGCTATATTCTTTCCTCTTTTTACTATATTAGAAGATTTAGGTTATCTACCAAGAATTGCTTTTAATTTAGATAGTTGTTTTAAAAAAGCTTGTAGCTCACGGTAAGCAAGCACTAACAATGTGTATGGGGTTTGGTTGTAATGCTGCTGGTGTTATTGGAGCAAGGATAATTAGTTCTCCACGAGAAAAACTTATTTCCATATTAACTAATTCATTTGTACCTTGTAACGGTAGATTTCCATTTTTAATTACTGTTGCCACAATATTTATAGGAAGTATGTTTTCTGGTTTTACATCTTCTATCATTTCTACACTTGTTGTTTTAGCCATAATATTGCTTGGTATATTTATGACTCTGCTAATATCTAAACTTCTATCAAAAACCATTTTAAAGGGTCTACCTTCATCTTTTGTACTTGAATTACCTCCATATAGAAGACCTCAATTTGGAAAAGTTTTTATAAGAAGTATTTTTGATAGAACAATTTTTGTGCTTGGTAGAGCTATAAGCGTTGCAGCACCTACAGGTTTAATTATTTGGCTATTTTCTAATATATATATTGGAAACTCAAGTATTCTTACATTTGTAGCGAATTTTTTAAATCCTTTTGCTAATCTTTTAGGCTTAGATGGATATATTTTAACAGCTTTTATATTGGGATTACCTGCTAATGAAATTGTTTTACCTATAATTCTAATGAGCTATATGCAAAAAGGTGTTTTAGTAGATTTAGAAGATACTTTTAGTATAGGTCAAATATTAATTCAAAATGGCTGGACTTTGTTAACTGCCATAAATGTAATGATATTTACATTACTACATTTTCCTTGTGCTACAACTCTTTTGACTATAAAAAAGGAAACTGGAAGTTATAAATGGAGTATTTTAGCTTTTATACTTCCTACTTTATCCGGAATAATATTGTGTATGTGTACCACATTTATATGGAATTTATTTCATTGGATAATTTAATTTTTTACTAATTTGCATTTTTATAACAAATATAGTATAATAAATATTGATGTTATCATCATTTCAACGCCATTATTTATTAGGAGGGATTTTCTTGTTATACTATCTGAAAAAACTTATTCCTTGTAGTAATGAACCTATAAATCAACTGCTTCAAGAGATAATATCAAATTACGAAATTCAGAAATATGTAAAATATGATCCTTTAACTGATCATTTTTACTTGCCTCTTGAGCATTTGGATAATATTCCAAATATAAAAATTAGCAAAAAATTTTGTTTTGCTCAGAGGATTAAAAATACTCCTCTGCACTGGTTAATTAACCTTAATAATTTTGAATTTTGGTTAGTTAAATAAATAATTTTAGTCTAGATGTTGGCGTTGCATCTAGACTTTTATATTATTGTTGAACCGAATAATTCCAGCATCATTACCTAATTCAGCAATTTTTATTTCTGTTATTCTATCTTTATTGTATCTATAGTTTTTTAATTTAAATTCCTCTAAAAATTTATTATAAAATATTTCTTTAAAATATACAAATCCTCCACCTAATGATATAGCCTCAGGCTCAAAAATATCTATTATATTGGATATTCCTATAATTAAATTATCTACATATTCTTGTATAAGTTTTTGTATAACTAAGTCATTAATATGTTGTTTTATTATATTGACTAAATCTGTAGATTTTGTATCTTTATCTATATTCAAACTATTTATTACTTTTAATTTAAATTTTTTTATTGAACAATATGTTTCAAAACATCCTTTTTTACCACAATTACATTGTAAACCATTTTTGTCTATTATTATATGACCCAATTCAAAACCAACATTATCTTTTGATTTTAATATTTTATTATTAAGAAAAGCAGCTCCACCAATTCTTGTACCTAAGCATAAAAATATACAATCTTCATATTTTTTTAAACTTCCAAATTGTTTTTCTGCCATTGCAGCACATTTTGCATCATTATTAGCAATTACAGGAATATTAAATTTATTTTCTATAATTTCTGCTATTTTAAAATTTTTAACTCCTAAATTAATAGATCTTGTAAGTTCCCTATCTTTTACCGTCCCTGGCATAGCTAGACCTATAAGTTCAATATTATATTCTCTAGTTAATGTTTCTAATTCATTCATTATGTATTGTGTTATATTATCTTCTATATTATTATTTATTATATCTCTTAAATCTATTTCTTTTTTTAAAAAAATTTTTCCATCAATATCTATTTGTCCTATTCCTATATGACTTCCACCAATATCAATCCCTATTTTCAATATAATCCTCCTTTTAATTAAAGAGACAAGGATATCCATCTGTTCCTCGTCTCTTATAATTTAAACTCCCATAGCATCTATGAACCAGTTTCCCATATATAATTGGATACATGGAACCAATACAACAACTACTAAGAATATTAATAATACACCAACTATTGAATATACTAATTCTGGTAATACTTTCATAATCTTTTGTAGAGTATTATTTATATCTATATCCATATATTCTAGTAATTTTTCCATCATTTCTGCCAAATCTGTTTGCATACCTATTTTTAACATTTCAGTTTGCATTGGTGAAGTTAATCCTGATTTCTCGAAAGGTTCTATCCATGAACCTCCTATAAAAATATTATTAATAGAAGTTTCTATTATTGACAACATTACGTGATTTTTTACAACTGACTTACTTACTTCTAAAGCATCTTGTATTCTCATACCATTTTGCAAATTAAGTAACATAGCTCTCATTACCCTTGAAAAATCTATTGAATAAATTAATTTTCCAAAAATAGGTGCTTTATATTTAAAATAGTGAAAACTATATTTTCCTTTTGGAGAATTAACATAAGCAAATATTATTAAAACTATAGATGCAATTATACCTACTGGAATATACCAATAAATTAATAAGTTATCCATAAAGTCCATAAACCACAATGTTATTGCTGGTAATGTTTCACTTGTTCCAATTTGATTAAATACATCTTGAATTGCTGGTAAAACAAATACTGTTCCTACTACCAATAATACTAATATACCAACAAACTGTATTATGTTTGGAATTAGTATTCCTCTAATTTTCTTATTTCTTTCAGTTGTATCTTCAAGATATTTAACAGCTTGCTCTAGAGATTTTGCTAAAGAACCAGAAAGCTCTCCTACTTTTACCATATTAATATATATATATGGAAATACATTCGAATAATATTCCATTGTAGTATACATATATTCTCCTGCTTCGACACCAGCAAGTATATCTTCTAATATTCCCCTAAAAGATAAATTTTCTGTACTTTTTATAATTGTACTTAAAGCATGAATATTGTTAAAATTTGCTTTTTTTAGCAAATAAAAATTTTGTGTAAATATAATAATATCTCTTTCTGTAATCCTTTCTTCTGCAGAAATAGCTAAATTAATTCTTTCTTTTAATGTTCTTTTAGTTGCGTCTCTTCCTTGTAATATATTAGCAGAATTTGCAGTTTTCATTATGTCATCTATATCAACTATATTCTTTTTATTAGCCTTAGATTGTTTACTTTTATATCCAACTTGTACAACTTCAATTGGCAATAAATCATTATTTTTTAAACGCTTAACTAAAGTATTTCTACTTGCATCTTCTACCCTATTTCTAACAATTTGTCCCTGTTTAGTTACAGCTTTATATATATATTCAGGCATTCTTCTCCTCCCCTCTATTTTTTCTTATATTATTTTTCTTTTTTAATTTTTAATTGCATTATAATTCTGTTTAACATTTCTATATTTTTTTCTTCTATTTGTGACTTTGCTTGTTCTAATGTAATTCTATCTTCTGTAAATAATTCTGCAATTGAATTAATTAAACTAATACTTCCTTTTTCAGAACTACTTTGTATAGCATCTTCTATTTCAGAAACACTTATTTTTTCTTTTCTAATAATACCTGAAACAATATTATCTACTACCATTACTTCTGGAACTAGAACTAAATTTCCATCCTTACCTTTTAGCAATCTTTGAGAAATAACTAATTTTAATAATGAAGAT
>CAUWNG010000085.1:0-7255 GCA_963560005.1 uncultured Clostridia bacterium | reverse complement strand
TGAAGTAAAATCATACATTGTATTAATTTAGTGCTTTTTTAATTTCTCTAATTACTTTATTACATTGATTTAAAACTAATTCTAAATCTATATTTTTTATTTTTCTTTCTTCCATTAAAATATTACCATTTACTATGGTTGTTTCTACATTCCTTCCACTTATATTATATACTAAGTTTGATATTGTATTTAGATTTGGTAATGTAGTAATATTATCTAATTTTTCTTCCATATCTATAATAATTATATCTGCTTTTTTCCCAATTTCTATGCTCCCTATTTCATTATCTAACTTTAATAACTTAGCTCCATTAATTGTAGCCATTTTTATTACATCTTTTGCTATTACTCTTTTTTCATTTTCATGTATTCCTCCTTGCATTAAGCAAGCTATCTTCATAGTTTCAATCATATCAAGATTACTACCAGAACCTTGTCCATCTGTTCCTAGTGCCACATTTATACCATTATCTAAATATTTTGTTATATCAGCTATTTTACATCCTAGCCTTAAATTTGATACTGGATTATGAGCTATTCCACAATCCATTTCTTTTAAAATTTTAATATCTTTATCATCTAATTTCACACAATGTGCTAATATTGTATGAACATTATTAAAATACTTCTTTAATATATAAATAGCTTCTTCTCCATGCTTTTGTTTTATATCCTCTATCTCATCTATACTCTCTAAGAAATGCAAATGCACAGGTAAATTATATTTCTCTGCAAGTTTAGCAATTTCTGATAAACAATTATCTGAACAAGTATATAAAGCATGTGGAGCAACAGTATAAGTAATTAAATTGTCTTTCTCATTTCTTGTTTCATATAATTCCACAAACTCTTTTATTCTTTCGTTCATTTTTTCTTTGCCATCTATATCTTGAATTGTTCTTGTTAAAACAGTTCTTACTTTGCTATCTTCCGCTGCTTTTCTAATAGCCTTGCTAAAAAAATATTGGTCATTTACACAAGTAGTACCTGTAGCAATCATTTCTATATAAGAAAGCAAACTCGCATAGTATACCTCTTCGTTAGTCAATTTATCTTCAATTGGCCAAATAATTTTATTTAACCAATCATATAATTTATAACCTTCTGTACTTTCTCTAAAAATACTCATTGGTATATGAGCATGCGTATTTACTAATCCAGGCATTATAATTTTATTTTCAGCATCTATTATATAGTATTCGTCTTTTTCATTTATTTTATTCTCAATTTTTATTATTGTATCTTTTTCTATTAATATATCTTTTTTTTCTATAATAACATCATTATTATTAAATAAAACAACATTGCCATTTTTTATTAAAATTTCACTCATTCTTATTTTCAATCCTTTCTCTAACTTTTATTTATATAATACAATAAAAAATACTTTTTATCAATAAATTTATTGCTTTACATTTTTTTTTATAGTATTATTAATTGTAGAGAGGAAAATAATTATGTATAAAGAAAAATATGATTTCTATAGTCCAATTAATTTAAAATCTTATAATTTAGATCAAACAATGCGCTATCAATTAGATATGTTAGAAAGACTTGATCCAATTACAAGAAAGCATAGTGAAAATGTTGCTAATCTTTCTTGTCGAATTTGTGAATATTTAAGGTGTAGAACTAATTTTACAATTCATTGTACTATATGTGCATTTTTACATGATATTGGGAAATTATTTATTCCCCCAGAGATTTTAAATAAACCTTCTAAATTAAATGATTCAGAATATGAAATAATGAAAACACATACTACTTTAGGATATGAAATGTGTATGAAAGATTTAAAATTACGTCCTTATGCTCTTGGACCATTAGATCACCACGAAGCTTTAAATGGTAGTGGATATCCTAATGGAATAACAAAAAAGGATATTCCATTTTACGCACAAATAATAAGAGTTGCTGACGAATATGATGCAATTGTTACCAAACGACAATATACAACACATATTAATATCTCTGAAACTTTAAAAGAACTTATAAAAGATACAAAACCAGATCCTAAATTTTTAGCTTTAGATGAACTTTCTCGAAAAGAAAGACTTGGAAAAATAAATGGAAAGGTTTTAAAAAAATTATTTAAAGTAGTTATAGATGATACTTTATATGAAATAAGTTGTGTATATGATTATGTGGAATATTTAAAAGACCAAATTAAAAGATTGGAATTAATTGAAAAATATGATATAAAACTCAAAAATTCAAATAAAGAAAAAACTATTAACTATTATAAGGAAGGCATACGTTTACTTCTGCAAGAAGGTGAAACTTATGAAAACTACTATCAAATTTTACAAGAATATAAAGATGCATTAAGTTTAAGACAAAATGTTATTAAAAAACTAAATGCTGAAATAAAAATTATAAAAAAATTGCAAGTTTAAACACTATTTTAAACTTGCTCTTTATTTTATTTAGAAAATATTATATAATATTATAAATTTAATAAAGATTTCGTTTGAAAAATAGTTAAAATATATTTTTTCAAACTGATTTTATATTTATGAAAGGAATGAATTAGAATGGCTTATGATTTCAAGAGTATAGAAAAAAAATGGCAAAATAAATGGTATAGTGAAGGTACATTTTTTGCTAAGAATGATAAAAATATTAAAAAGTGGTATGGACTAGTTGAATTCCCATATCCTTCTGGACAAGGTTTGCATGTTGGGCATCCAAGAAGTTACACTGCATTAGATATTATTGCAAGAAAAAAAAGATTAGAAGGTTATAATGTTTTATATCCTATTGGATTCGATGCTTTTGGTTTACCAGCAGAAAACTACGCAATAAAAAATCATGTTCATCCTAAAATAACAACTGAAAAAAATATAAATCACTTTAGAGAGCAATTAAAATCCTTAGGTTTTTCATTTGATTGGTCAAGAGAGATTAATACTACTGATCCTAATTACTATAAATGGACTCAATGGATTTTTATACAATTATTTAAACACGGATTAGCTTATAAAACAACTATGCCAATTAATTTTTGCACAGGTTGTAAAGTTGGACTTGCAAATGAAGAAGTTGTAAATGGTGTTTGTGAAAGATGTGGAAGTCCAGTAGTTCAAAAAGAAAAAAGTCAGTGGATGCTTAAAATTACTAAATATGCTCAACGTTTAATAGATGATTTAAATGATGTAAATTTCTTAGATAAGATTAAATCACAACAAATTAATTGGATTAGCAGAAGCGAAGGAGCTGAAGTTAAATTTAAGTTAAAAGATGAAAATAAGGAATTAATTGTCTACACTACAAGACCAGATACTTTATTTGGTGCAACTTACATGGTTGTAGCACCTGAACATCCTATTATAGATGCTTTAAAAGAAAAAATAACCAATATTAAAGATGTTGAAGAATACAAGAGAAAAGCTAGTTTAAAATCAGACTTTGAACGTTCTGAACTAAGTAAAGAAAAAACTGGTATTGAATTAAAAGGTATAAAAGCCATAAATCCTTTAACAAATAAAGAAATACCTATTTGGGTTTCAGATTATGTTTTAATAACTTATGGTACAGGAGCTATAATGGCTGTTCCAGCACATGATAATAGAGATTGGGAATTTGCTAAAAAATTCAATTTACCTATAATAGAAGTAGTAAGTGGTGGTAAAAATGTTCAAGAATCTCCATTTACTAATGTAGAAACTGGTAAACTAATTAATTCTGGATTTTTGAATGGCTTAGAGGTACAAGATGCAATTAATACTGTTATTGATTATTTAGAAAATAACAAAATTGGTTCTAGAAAAGTAAACTTTAAATTACGTGATTGGGTGTTTTCAAGACAACGTTATTGGGGAGAACCTATACCTGTGGTATATTGTCAAAAATGTGGTTGGGTACCACTTTCAGAAAAAGAACTTCCTTTAAAGCTTCCAGATATAGATGATTATGAACCTGGTGAAGATGGAGAATCTCCTCTTGCTAAACAAGAAGAATGGATAAAAACAACTTGTCCTCACTGCGGTGGCCCTGCTAGAAGAGAAACAGATACTATGCCTCAATGGGCTGGTTCATCTTGGTATTACTTAAGATATATGGATCCACATAATGATAATGAATTAGCGTCAAAAGAAGCATTAAATTATTGGCAACAAGTAGATTGGTATAATGGTGGAATGGAACATACAACTTTGCACTTGTTATATTCTAGATTCTGGCACAAATTTTTATATGATATTGGAGTAGTTCCTACAAAAGAGCCTTATGCAAAACGTACTTCACATGGTATGATATTAGGTTCTAATGGAGAAAAAATGTCTAAATCCAAAGGTAATGTTATAAACCCTGATGATATAGTTAATGAGTTTGGCGCAGACACATTTAGAATATATGAAATGTTTATGGGACCTTTTGATCAAACTGCTCCATGGTCTATGGAAAGTATTCGTGGATGTAATAAATTTTTAGATAGAGTTTGGAATATGCAAGATATTTTAGTAGATGGTAATTCTTATTCTCCTGAACTTGAAAAGATGATGAATAAATCTATAAAAAAAGTAACAGAGGATATTGAGGAAATGAAATTCAATACTGCAGTATCTACCTTTATGACAATGGTAAATGAATTTTATAAAATAAAGAAAATTAATATAGCTGAATTTTCTACATTTTTACAACTATTAAATCCTTTTGCACCACATATAACTGAAGAACTATATGAAAGAATCGGCAATAAAACTACAATTGCTAATTCAAAGTGGCCAACTTATGATGATGAAAAAATTCTAGATGATAAAATAGAAATTCCTGTACAGATAAATGGAAAATTAAAATCTACTATAAATGTTTCTATAGACATTAGTGAAAGTGATTTAAAAAATTTGATACATGATTTGCCAAATATTAAAAACTGCACACAAGGTAAAACTATAGTAAAAGAGATTTATATAAAAAATAAAATTTACAATATTGTAATAAAGTAAAAAAATACTTTCGCAATATGAATATAAAAAAATGGATGCTAGCATCCATTTTTTTATAATTCTCTTCTTCCTTCTAAAGCTTTACTCAAGGTTACTTCATCTGTGTATTCCAAATCTCCACCTACTGGAATACCATGAGCTATTCTTGTTACCTTTACCCCCAATGGTTTAACAAGTTTAGAAATATACATTGCTGTAGCCTCGCCTTCAACTCTTGGGTTTGTCGCAAGAATTATTTCTTTTATTCCTCCATCCATAATTCTTGATAATAATTCTTTTATTCTAATATCATCAGGTCCTACACCATTCATTGGAGAAATACTACCATGTAAAACATGGTATACACCTTTAAACTCATGTGTTCTCTCCATTGCAATAATATCTCTTACATCTTCTACAACACATATAATACTTTGATCTCTTTTTGGACTTGAACATATCATACACGGATCCGTATCAGAAATATTGTAGCATTTTGAACAATATTTTAAATTCTTTTTTGCATCTAAAATAGCTGATACAAATTCATTTGTTTCTTCTTCTGATGCATCTAAAATATAAAACGCTAATCTTGCCGCTGTTTTGTTTCCTATACTTGGTAACTTTTCAAAACTTTCTATTAATTTTTCTATTGATGGTGAATAATATGACATCTATTTTCCTCTTTCTTATTACATAAGTCCTGGTATATTATATTTACCTAATTGGTTTGCTTGTTCAGAATCAACTTTTCTTAAAGCTTCATTTACACATCCAATTATTAAATCTTGTAACATATCAACATCATCCGGATCCACAACTTCCTTTTTTATTGTTATTTCCTTTAATATTTTTGCTCCAGACACTTTAACACTTACTGCTCCTCCACCTGCTGTAGCTTCAAACTCCTTTGAAGCTAATTCCTCTTGTGATTTTTCCATATCAGATTGCATTTTTTTTGCTTCTTTCATCAATTGATTAATATTCATTCCTCCAAATCCACCCATACCTGGGAATCCTCTTTTTGACATACTAAATCTTCCTTTCTTTTATTCATCTATTATATTTATTGGTATATCTAATTCCTCTAGATTACCAAAGTTATCCTTTTCTTCTGACTTCTTTTTTAATAAGTCATCACTACTATCTAATACCTTTATTTTCATATCTTGTTTACATTCAATAGAAACTAATCTAATAAGTTCATTCATATTTTCTGGTCTTTCTAATATAGATTTAACAAAAGGTGTTAATCCACTTGTAAACACTATTCCAACAGTCATATCATTTATAAGAGTAGCTGTTGTATTTAACAAATTACTAGCAAGTAGCATTTTACCTTCTTCTTTTAACTTATTTATAACATTAGGCCAAAACTCTAATTTCTTTATATTTAATTTAGATAAATCAATTGTTTTTTTTGTTTCTTGTTTTACTACTTTTTTTTCTGGTAAACTTGCTTTTTCAATTTTAGCATTACTTACTTTATCTTCCAATTTTGAAATTCGTAAAAGAATATTGTCTAATCCTACCAAATTACTACTAGACATATCATCTTTATTACACAGTTTTATAATACCTACCTCTAGCATTATAGTTTTCTGAGTAGACCATTTTATATCATTTTCTAATTTTGATAAATCAAATATTATTGAAAGTAATCTTTCCTTTTCTATTAAATTAGCCAATTCTTCAATTTGCTTTAATTCCACTTCACTATATATTTCTAAATTTTTGCTTGTTTTAAATAATAATATATCCTTAACATATTTTATCATTTCCCACAAGAAATTATTTATATCTTTTCCTTGATTTATTATTTCATTTAAACTTAATAATGCGTCTTCTACATTGTACTCAATTATATTTTTAACTATACTATAAATATAAGATAATTTTGGTATTCCTACTAATTCTTTTACTAAGTTTTCATCTATTTTTTCATTACCTTCTTGCATACATCTTTCTAATATACTTAAAGCATCTCTCATTGCTCCTTCTGCAAGAACCGCTATAATTTTTAAAGCTTCATCTGATATTTCTATTTTTTCTTCTTTGCAAACATATTTCAATCTTTTTATAATATTATCATTAGATATTTTTTTAAAATCAAATCTTTGACATCTAGATAATATTGTTGCTGGTAATTTTTGTGGTTCGGTTGTTGCTAATATAAATTTTACATGTTCTGGTGGTTCTTCCAAAGTCTTTAGTAAAGCATTGAAAGCACCTGTTGAAAGCATGTGAACCTCATCTATAATATATACTCTATACTTTGCAACAGTAGGTAAAAAATTCACCTCATCTCTTATATTTCTTATATCTTCAAC
>CAUWNG010000084.1:0-7300 GCA_963560005.1 uncultured Clostridia bacterium | reverse complement strand
AAACCAATTTGTATGGATACCAGTAGGAAGAGTGTATAAAGATGCTACAAAAAATAATTATAGTGATATTCAGTTAGGAAGATATACATTTAATACAAGCAATGGAACACCAACACCAGTACAATTAGCATATACAGATAGTAATCCGAAGAATTATGAACAATTAGTGAAAATTGAAACATATTATCAAGAATATGCAACAAGAGCGAATCCAGATGGAATATCATCTAGTGGCTTAGATGGATTAAATGCAATAGCAAAAGATTTGGCTGGATTTGTAAATAGTGTGAAGTTGAATGGAGGATATTATCTAGCAAGATATGAAGCAAGTTATGGAAGTGGAAGTAGTGTAGCAGATTATAAGCCACTTTCAAAAGTTTCAACGGGATATGACGAATATGATATGATTTATAAAACTGGAAATTTATGGAACTATGTAACACAAATAGATGCAGCAAAAATAAGTAGAAATATGTATAAAAATGATAGTAGTGTAGGAGTAGAAAGTGATTTGGTAAATAGTTATGCTTGGGATACTGTAATAGTATATATACAAGCTATGGGAAATGAAAACTATTCAAATAAAAGAAGTGTAAATAGTTCAAGAGCAAATACAGGAACAATAGGAGATAAAGTATGTAATATACATGACATGGCATCAAATTGTTTTGAATGGAGCACAGAATACTCTGCGTACGCGGATAGCAGTAGCGCTAGCCCTTGTGTGCCTAGGGGAGGCGTTTACGGCTATAGCGACTACTACACGGCTAGCAGGGACTACAACCCTGTGACTTGGAACGGCAGTGTCTTTAGTTTTCGCCCCCTACTTTATATAAAGTAGCACTGAATCCTGATAGTCATGCACCAAATTTAAGATTATAGAGGCTTGTGCAAGATTTATAATATAAATAGTCGGTGTATAATTTAGTGGGGGTTCAAGTCCTCACTAATTATATACCGACTTTGTTTATGTTATTTTGAAGTTTTTATACTTTCTTTATTTTCTAATTTGTTTTCTTTTTCTATTGCTTTTAATTCTTTTTGTTTTTTATTTAAATTATCTTTTGCTACTGTCATTAATAATTTTATTCTATTTGTTTGGTTTGCTTCACTTGCCCCTGGATCATAGTCAATTGGTGAAATATTTGCTTCTGGAAATTTATTTCTTATTGTTTTTATTACTCCTTTTCCTACTACATGGTTTGGCAAGCACGCAAATGGTTGCACACATACTATATTTGGAATACCATGTTCTATATATTCTACCATTTCTGCTGTTAGGAACCATCCTTCTCCTGTTTGATTTCCAATAGATAGAATATCTTTTACTTTTTCTTCTAATTCCCATATATTACATGGTAGTAAATATCCTTTTTTAGAGTTTTTAAGTGCTATATTTACATCTTTTTCTAAAATATCAATTAATTTAATTGCTGTTTTAAATAATTTTGCTTTCATTTTATCTGTTTTTATTAATTGGTTAAATGTAATTTTATGAGTTGCTATAAATTTAACAAATCCCATAAAGTCAGGTAAAATTACCTCTGCACCTTCTTCTTCTAATTTATTTGCTACAAAATTATTTCCAAAAGGATGATATTTTATTAAAACTTCTCCTACAATTCCTACTTTTGGTTTTTTAATAGAAGTATCTAGTTCTATTTTTTCAAAGTCTTCTACTATGTCATAAATACTTTGCTTAAATTCGCTTAGAGTAGAGTTAATTAATAATTTTTTACATTTTTCCATCCATTCATCAAATAATTTTTGAGTTTCACCTTTATTAATTTCATAAGCTCTATTTTTTGTAAGTAGTTTTTGTAATAAATCTGCATATACAACAGTTTTTAACAATCTTTCTATTAAAGGTAAAGTTATTTTAAATCCTGGCATTTTTTCCATTCCAACAACATTAAATGATATAACAGGAATATTTGGAAATCCTGCATCTTTTAATGCTTTGCGTATAAATCCAATATAATTTGTTGCTCTACATCCTCCACCTGTTTGTGACATTATTAATGCTGTTCTATTTAAATCATATTTTCCAGATTCTAGGGCTTCTATCATTTGACCAGTAACTAATATAGATGGATAACAAGCATCATTATTAACATATTTTAGTCCTGTTTCTACTGTATGTTCTGTACATTCTCGTAGTAGTTCTACTTTATAACCAGAAGATTTAACTGCTGTTTCTAATAATTCAAAATGTATTGGTGCCATTTGAGGAATTAAAATAGTATAATCTTTTTTCATATCTTTTGTAAATATTTTTTTATGTACTTCATAATCTCCAATGCCTTTTTCTATGGCTTTATTTTTAATTCTCTTATTCATACTTGCAAGTAATGAACGTATACGAATTCTTACTGCACCTAAATTATTAATTTCATCAATTTTTATAAGAGTGTACATTTTATTATAACTTGTTAAAATTTCTTCAACTTGATCAGTTGTAACTGCATCAACACCACAACCAAAAGAGTTTAGTTGTATTAATTCTAAATTATCATGTGTACCTACAAAATCTGCAGCAGCATACAATCTAGCATGGAATACCCATTGGTCCACTACTCTTATAGGACGCTTTACTTCTGTTTGGTTTGATATACTATCTTCTGTTAATACACATAAACCTAAAGTTGTAATTAATGTATCTATACCATGATTTACTTCTGGATCTACATGATAAGGTCTACCAGCTAAAACAATTCCTCTTAAATTATTTTTATTTATGTAATCAAGTGCTTCTTGACCTTTATTTTGAATATCCTTTTTACATGCTATATATTCTGATTCTGCTTTTTTGGCAGCCTCTGTTAATTCTTTTTTTGTAAAGTTGTACTCTGCAAATTCTGGCAATTCTAATATTGTTTTTACTAAATTCTTAGTATCAAAAGGTAAAAATGGATTTAAAAATTTAATATTTTTTTCTTTTATTTCTTCTATATTATTTTTTAATACTTCTGAATAAGAAATTACTATAGGGCAATTATAGTGATTATCTGCTTTTTCATATTCTTTTCTAGAATATGGCATACAAGGGTAAAAAATAGTTTTAATTCCTTGATTAATTAATCCTATAACATGACCATGTGAAAGCTTAGCAGGAAAGCATACTGATTCAGAAGGCATTGATTCCATTCCTTTTTCATAAGTTTTTCTATTGCTTTTTTCAGAAAGTATTACTCTAAAACCTAATGATGTTAAAAAAGTAAACCAGAAAGGATAGTCTTCATACATATTTAAAACTCTAGGTATACCAATAGTACCTCGTGGAGCATCTTTTTCTTCTAAAGGTTTATAGTTAAAGATTCTTTCATATTTATATTTTACTAAGTTTGGTAAATTTGTTGTTTTAGTATCTATACCGGCACCTTTTTCACATCTGTTTCCAGAAATATATTTACTACCATTATTAAATTTATTAATTGTTAATAAACAGTGATTTTCACATCCATTACAACGTACATGAGTAATATCTATCTGTAATTTATCTAAATCTTCTACTTTAGATAATGTAGAAACATATTCCATATCCATGTTTGCTTCATATTGTTCTTTAGCAAGTAAGGCAACTCCATAAGCACCCATAAGCCCAGCAATATCTGGTCTTACTACATTTCTACCTACTATTAATTCAAAAGCTCTTAAAACAGCATCATTATAAAATGTACCACCTTGTACAACTATGTGTGCTCCTAAAGTTTTTACATCTCTTACTTTCATAACTTTTTGTATAGCATTTTTTATAACAGAATAAGAAAGACCAGCAGAAATGTCGCCTACACTATAACCTTCTTTTTGAGCTTGTTTTATTTTAGAATTCATAAATACTGTACATCTAGAACCTAAATCTACAGGTCTTCTTGATTCTATTGCAGCTTTTACAAATTCTTCTATAGAAATATTTAAACTTTTAGCAAATGTCTCTATAAAAGATCCGCAACCAGAAGAACAAGCTTCATTTAGCATTATATTATCAATAACACCTTTTTTCATTTTTATGTATTTCATGTCTTGACCGCCAATATCTACTATACTAGTAACATTTGGCATAAATTGTTTAGCAGCTGTGTAGTGTGCAATTGTTTCTATTTCATTTAAATCAACATTTAAAGCAGTTTGAATTAATTTTTCGCCATATCCTGTTACTCCACTAAATCTAATAACGGCTTTTTCTGGAATTTCTGCATATAGATTTTTTAACATTTTTATTACACTTTGTAAAGGATTTCCTTCATTACTACCATAAAGAGAATATAATAATTTGCCATCTCTATCAATTAACACCAATTTTGTAGTTGTTGAACCAGCATCAATACCGACAAAACAATCTCCAGAATAAGTTTTTAGGTCAGCTTTTTCTACTTTTTCTTTGTCGTGTCTTTCTTTAAATTCTTGATAATCAGCATCAATAGAAAATAAAGGTTTAAGTGGATTTGTGGTATCATCATGAGATGATTTTAATACTTCTATTTTGCTTTTTAATTTTTCTACAGTTATTGGTGTTGAATTTGTTGAGTCTAAAGCAGCACCTTTAGCAACTAAAAGATGAGCTTCTTCTGGTATTATTATTTCATCATCTTTTAAGTTTAGAGTTTCAATAAATCTATTACGTAATTCAGATAAATAGTTTAAAGGACCACCTAAAAAGGCTACTTTTCCACGTATAGGTCTACCACAGGCAAGACCACTTATTGTTTGATTTACAACTGCTTGAAAAATTGAAGCTGCTATATCTTCTTTTGCAGCACCTTCGTTTAATAATGGTTGTATATCAGTTTTGGCAAAAACACCGCAACGTGATGCTATAGGATAAATTAATTTATGTTCTTTTGCTAATTCGTTTAAACCTGTTGGATCAGTATGTAATAAAGAAGCCATTTGGTCTATAAACGCTCCAGTACCTCCAGCACAAGTTCCATTCATTCTTTGTTCAATTGATTTATCAAAGTAAATTATTTTAGCATCTTCTCCACCTAACTCTATAACTACATCTGTTTGTGGAATGTATTTTTCTACTGATCTTTTGCAAGAAACAACTTCTTGAATAAATGGTAAATCTAAAAACTTAGCAGAACTCATTGCCCCTGAGCCTGTTAAAGCTATTGTAAAAGAAGAGTTGGGATATTTTAAGGCAAGTTCTTCTAATACATTGCAAACTGTATTTTTAGTATCAGAAAAATGCCTTTGATAATCTGTATATATTGTATCTAATTGCTCATTCATAACCACTATTTTTACAGTGGTAGAACCAACATCTAAACCTACATGTAATAAATTCATATTATAGACTCCTTTTAGTTTTTAACGATAATTTTCTAACATAATTGTATAATTAAAACAACAAAAAGTCAATATTTTTGACCAGTAAAAAAATGGTAATTATACATTAAATTGCTATATTATTATAATATTTTATTAGATTTTAAAAGTAATAGAATATTAATAATTTAAAAATTTTATATAATTAAAAACCGCCATAAAGTGACGGTTTTGGAAAATTATAAATATAAGACATATTTAAATATAAAAATATATTGTAGAATACTTCCGATTAATATAAAAATATGAAAGATCTCATGAAAACCAAAATATTTATTTTTTAAATGAGGCCATTTAAGTCCATAAATAATTGCACCAATAGTATAAGAAATTCCTCCAGCCAATAACCACCATAAAGAATTAAGTGCACCTAAATTTGAAAAAATGGTTATTAAAGGGTATACAGCAATAACAACTGTCCAACCCATTGCTAAATATAGACCAGTAGTTAACCAACGTGGAGCATTAAGCCAAAAAATAGTTAAAAATATTCCAATAATGGCTAATCCCCAAATTACTCCAAAAATACTCCATCCCCAACCACCACGAAGAGGTCCTAAACATATTGGAGTATAAGTAGCTGCAATTAATACATAAATCATAATATGATCAAGTTTTCTAAAAATTTTGGTTCCCTTTTCTCCTAAATTTAAAAGGTGATATAAACTACTAAAAGTATATAGTAATATTAAGCCTGAACCAAAAATAGTAAAGGAAACTATATCCCATGCGCCTTCTCCATATTTTGCAGCATAAATAATTAAAAAAACAAGACCTACTATAGAAGCTATAGCACCAGCTAAATGTGTAAATCCACTAACAGGGTCTTTAATTTTTTTTGCCATAAATAATCACAATCCTTTTTTAAAATATAAATTTGATTAAAAAAATAAATAATTATTATTTTTTTTAATCAATTTCCATATACTGTAAAAACCAACAAATAATTTATAACATTTTTATTGTTTTGTCAAGAAGTATATTTAATAAAGCAATTTTTTTAAGAAAAAACTTTTTTATAAAAATAGTTCTAAATAATACTTGTCTATAATACTTATTAATAAATTGAGACAAGGAGGAAGAATAATGAAAAGAAAGGTTTTAGCTATTATTTTAATAGTAATAATTATTGTAGGAGCTTTGGTTTGGTATTTTTATTTTAATAGTGAAGGGGAAAAGAAAAATATTGAGGAGTATCAACCACAAGAAGAAATAACTAATGAACAAATGAGGCAGACTATTGTTACTTTATATTTTAAGGATAAAAATACAAATAAATTAGCAAAAGAGGGAAAATTAATTGATTCTAAATTGTTATTAACAGATCCTTATAAAGAATTAATGGAATTATTAATAGAAGGTCCAAAAAATGAAAAATTTGAATCAACTATACCAAAAGGAACAAAATTAAATAAAACAGAATTAAAAGGAAATATTATATATTTAGATTTGTCAAAAGAATTTATAGAAAATCATACAGGAGGAGAAGAAGCAGAAAAATTAACTGTATACTCTATAGTAAATACACTTACAGAATTAACAGAAGTTGAAAAAGTAAAATTCTTAATAGATGGAAAAGAAAATAAAAGTTTTAAAGATAATAAAATTAAATTTGATAATGTATTTTCTAGATTAGAAATATAATTATATTATTATATAAAAAATAAATTCTATTTTAATATTTTATATAATTTAATACATTTAAGTGTTTTTTTAAAATTACAAAGAAAATGTTCAACTTCAAAAAGAGAGCAAATTGTGTTCTCTTTTTTTTGTGCAAAATCTATTTTACTTTTATTACAATTTTTTGTAGGCAAATTATTCATAACTAATAACAATCCTTTCCAAGGTATCAGATGGTTAAATAAATAATTAATTTTTTAACCTTTACCTTCCATAATGAATATATGTTGCAAAATTCTCTAATTATAATATATAATATTATAAAAATATAATATTTGCTACAAAT
>CAUWNG010000083.1:0-7319 GCA_963560005.1 uncultured Clostridia bacterium | reverse complement strand
CTTTCCATGTGGTAGAAAGCATATATTACTTTATTATTTTATTTTCTGTCCAATATATTTTATAATGCCTGAATAATGTGGAATATCTCCACCTAAATCTAAACAATATTCTTCAGCAATAGAGATTGTTTTAAAATCACTAAACAATTCTAATATTTCTTGTTTAGTAAAAAAACTAACATAGGTATCGTTAATTGTATTGTGTAAAATGTTATTCTCGAAAACCTCATAATCTTGAGAGTTAGTATGTTTTAATAACTTTGGATCTTCTAAAGAAAATACATGAATATATACCAAGCCATTTTCTTTTAGACCATCTTTAATAGTTTTGATTGTTTTATAAGTATCTTCCTTATGAAAAAAATGTAATACACATCTTGATGAAATTAAATCATATTTATTTTTTCAATTGGAAAAGTTCTTATATCACTTTGTATCAGATTTAGTTCAGGACAATTATTTTTACATATTTCTAAACATTTAGTAGAATAATCAACACCAGTAACATTATAACCTAGTTCTACTAGTGGAATTGAATTTCTTCCTTGTCCAATTCCTAAATCTAAAACTTCTTTTCCAGGTATTAAGTTTAAATATCTTTTTAAATCCCAATCTAGTTTGGCAGGATGAATTGGAAATTCTCCTTTGTATTTTTTATCATAATTAACCGGACTGCCTATCATAGGAAATGCCTCCTTATTTAATTTTTGCTAATATATTGTCATCATGTGTAAATTCTTTGAGCCACTTATTTAAATCTTTTTGTTTTTTAAAAATTAAAACTTTATCTTTTGAAACATTTTCTAAAGTATCTACAATTATATGTCTTTTCTTTTTGTTGTATGTAGCGACATATTTTATAAAAGTAAAATTCAAACGTTCTTTACAACCAGGGATTTCAGGTCTTTCTTTATTATGCGTTTTGAAGAATCTTTTAAAAATTCCTTTTAATTGAGTAAATGTTGAGTAATCTAACCAAATTATTAAATCAGCTTTCTCAAATCGTTCTTTAAGTGTTTTGTTGTAATTGCCATCAATAACCCATTTATCTTCAGAAGACTTAGCAGATATTATTTTATCTCTTTCAGTTTTATCAATTTCGACCCAATCTGAATTGAAATTGATTGCATCTAAATGGATTGCTGGAAGGTTTAGTTCTTTAGACAAAATGTTACAAAGCGTGCTTTTACCACTACCAGATCCACCAACAATAGAGATTCGATTATACATATTGATCCTCCTTTATTTACAATTTTCACAAATATGTGGCAACTGTGGATTATCTTTTGTTCTTGATAAAAAGAAATCTTTGCATTTATCGCATTGATAAGGATAATATCCATTAACATAGTCCTCCAGTAACTCATAATACATATAAGAAAGAAGAGAAGTAAAAGCAATTTTCCTTTTATAATTATTATCATAATAGAAATTAATGTCTCTCATCTTCTTGTTTGCTCTTGTAATAAAAACATTATTAGAAAGCAAAAACATAGTTATTAAAGTTTTCATTTCTGATGAGAAATATTCAACATCATAAATTGTTTCACAATATCCCATAAGAGAATTCGTTTTCATATATTCTTTTTGTGCTTTTGACAAACTAAATAAGTCTGGATTAGACATGAGTAAATTAACCGACAAATCCACTTTCGAAATATTAAATTCGCCATTTTCCCTATAAATTCCAGGACATTGCTTTTGGAACATAGAGTAATTCATATATTTATCATTATATTCTGTACTACCTAAAAAACCAAATTCAGAAAGAAATTCGTAGCAGTCTTTTAAATGTGATTTAGAATCAGGAGCACATTTTAAGAAAGGTAGATAAATTCTAGTATATTTTTTCTTTAAATCAGATAAATTGTAAAATTCAATATCAGTATCTTGAGATAAAGCATATATACCATATTTATTATCTTTGTAAGGCAAAGGATTGACTATCCTTGTCCAATAAAGAATATCCTCAATATTTTCTGAATTAACTTCATAATCATCAGTTCTTCCTGTTAAATAATCGACTGAAACATGGAAATAATCAGCTAATTTTATTAACATATTAAATCCAGGATACACATTTTTATTTTCGTAATTAGATAAAGTGGCACGTCTTTCATGCAAAATATCTGCAAGCTGTGCTTGTGTGATACCAACAGATTTACGCAACTCTTTCAAACGATTTCCAAAATTAAACTTCTCCATTTTTATTGAACTCCCCCTAATTGTTTGAAACTATTATACACAACAAATTACGAAATGTAAACATTAAAAACATAAAAATTTTAAAAAATCTCAAAAAAAGTATTTACAAAATAAAATTATTATTGTATCATGTACGTATAATGAGAATGAGAAAGGAGGCGATAGTATGGAAAATGAGAATTTGAATTCAAGCACAAAGGAAAAAAGAGTTTTAGATTCTGCAGAAGCAGCACAATATTTAGGTATATCATATTGGCTAATTAGAAAACTAGTAAGAGAGAAGAAAATACCATATTACAAAATTGAATCTAAAACATTATTTACAAAAGAAATTCTAGACAAGTATATACAAGATAGTCTAGAAGAAGCAAAGCCAAAAACTGAAGAAAAGAAAAAGTACAGCTTTAAGGATTTTTAGAAAAAAGAGGTGAGTATATGCCGAAAGGAGGAAAACGATATTGGTTTAAGTTTTACAATAATTTTTTTGATAATGAAAAAGTCAAAGAAATTAAAAGAAGAAAAGATGGAGATAGACTTATTGTGATTTTTATTCATTGTTTAGCAATAGCAGCAAATTGTGAATCTGGAGGATACTTGAAGATTAGTGAAAATAAGTTTTTTAGCATAGAAACACTAGCACATCATATGAGTAGAAATCAGGAAAGTATCAGAATAGCACTAGATATTTTTCAGGAATATAGCATGATAATACAAGATGAATATGGTTACAAAATTAAAAATTGGAATAAGTATCAAAACCTACAAGAAAAGGGAGTTAAACAGTTTAAAGAATCCACAGAAAAGTCAAAAAATGTGGAAACAGAAAGAGAAAAAGAATCAAAAAAAGAAATAAAAACAGAAACAGGAGGTGAGAAAAATGCAAAAGAAAGTCCAAGAGAATTTAAAAATTTTATATAGCATTGAAGAAATATTACAAAAAGGATATAAAATAAAAACATCCATTCCAAAAGAAAGAAGATGTCCATATTGTAATAAAATATTAAAGCCAAAAGGAATTTTAAATCCATTAGATCGAAGTATTCATACTTTTCTGCAAAATGAGAAATGTAACTGTAGTAAGGCAATTGAAGAACAAAAGAAATTACAGTCAGAAAAAGAAAAGCAGTTAATGAAAGAACTCGAAAGATTTAGAAAAGAAGAAATCAATAAGAGAATTAGACAATATTATGGAACGGAATTTATAACAGAGCAATTTAAAAGACAAACTTTAGATAATTTTATTACGAATGAAACAAATAAAAATATGAAATACGTAGCACAAAGATTTATACAAGGATTTGGTAATACAAATAAAGGAATTATATTTGTTGGTAAAAATGGTACTGGGAAAACACATATATCAGTAGCAATTGCCAATGAATTAATAAAACAAAATATACCAATTATATTTGGAACATTAACAGATTTAACAGATAAATATAGTGAAAGCTATAAAAATCATACAGAAATAGAATTAACAAGATTATATGCAAAAGTAGATTTATTAATTATAGATGATTTGGGTGTAGAGTATATAAATGATTGGATGTTATCTAAATTATTTGTAATTGTCAATGAAAGAATGAAAAATGAATTGCCAATTATAATTACAACTAATTATGAATTGGAACAACTAAAACAAAGACTTAGCGTACCGAATAAGGTATGTGAAACAACTAATTCTATAATATCAAGATTATACGAAATGTGCTATAGAGTAGAGTGCAAGGGGAATGATTATAGAATGAATTAATTTTGAAAACAATGTAGCTATTTAGTAGTGAAGGAATAAATATAGGAATGGAAAGTTTGAATAATAAGAAAAATAGCTAGAAGGGAGGGGACAGAATGTTAGAAAGAAGAATTGCAACATGTGATAGACAGAATTTTAGAAAAAGACTAAATGAATTTAGAAAGGCAACTGATGATTTTATGCAAGATGATCTAAATGAACATAATATTTATCAAGTTTTATATAAGACAGAACTTTTTAGAAATTCCATATATAAATGTATAAAATTTAAAATGCCAATGTTGCCAGATTGCCCATTGCCAGGAACAGAAGATGGAATTAGCGAGTATGAAGATGAATATTCAGATGAAATTTTAAAACTTAAAATTTATGAATTATTACCACCAGTTAGAACACCTTATAACAACAAAAGATTAGAAAGAACTTGCCAAGTAATTGGAGAAAAATACAAGGGATTATTTCAAAACAAAGAAGTTATTATTAGAGTTCAAGTAAGTGTGCCAAGAGACAACTGGGATATTGACAATAGAGATTTAAGATATATCTTTAATGGATTCGTTTATGGTGGATTAATTTCAGATGACAATATAAACTTTGTAAGTTATATGCTAGAAGGAATTAAAGGAAAAGAAAATTATATTAAGATTTTTGTGTCAGAAAAAAGAAATATTCAAAAAGTAAGTGGTCTAAAACCTGAAGAATATTTTGAAGGAAAGTGTGATTATTTAAGTTTTTGAAAATATGCAAACAATCATACTTTTTACACTTTTGAAAAATCACACCTTGGTATATTGGTAAAAGTATTTATAAATCAGGCCAAAAAGATGATTTTTTGAAAGGTTAAGTTGTACATAGGTAGGGAGTATGATGCGAAAAAACGTGTAAATAAATGTAAGGGCGAATGGAGGCACAAGATGGTAATCTTGTGTCTTCATTCGCATAAGAGGAAGTTGGAAGATAGGTAGAAATGACAAAAAGGATGGAGGTGATTTAAGTGGAAAAAGAAAAGAGAGTATGTTTAAGAGATAGAGATATAGAGTTAATACTGTTTTTAGCTGAATATGGAAGTATCACAAATGAAAATGTAAAGCTGTTATATCAGTCAGAATATTATTACAAAAATAGATTAGCAAGTTTGGCTAAAGGTGATATGATTGAACGATTATATGGTAAAGTTGTGCTGAGCAGAAAAGGGAAACGTTATTTGAATGAGGTTGGATTAGGATATCGAAATATTAATAGAGATGAAAATTATAAAAAGAGAATGGAACGAATTAGTGATATTGCTTGTAAAGTAAAAAGTTGTGGATGGTATTTTGAACCTAGTTGGAGGTGTGATGTTAATACTTATACTAAAAGAGGTAATAGATATGTTGGAGTAATGTCAAGAGAAGAGAAAAAATGGAATGAAAGTCTTGATGATTTTTATAAAAGATCTTATATTGTTTATTTTCTTCATAAGGATATTACTCCAAGAGAATTAAAATATATAGATAAGGAGATGGATAGAAATAAAAGTCAATTTAATGGATTAATTGTTTTTACAGAAGATGATAAATATTTGTATAAACCTAAATTTGAAAATATTAGATATAATGAATCTTATATAATCCCATATAATCAAAAGGCATGGAAAGTTTTTAAGCTTATTAAGGCTGAAAATTTTATGAATGACAGAGTGTATGATATTTTCGGGGATAAATTAATATCACTAAAATATAAAAGTTTTTTTGATGAGTATTATATTAAAGAGAATGATGTGTATACGTATATTTTCTATATGCCTTTTGCAAATTTTTACCTTATGGATTACCTTAATTATTTAGCTACTGATAATTTGCACTCAGATGTTGAAGTTAAGGTGGTTTGCTTGGACACTTGTATTGAATATGTTAGAAAATATTTAAATGAAAGAGTTGAGGTTATTTGTATTAGTGTTGATTAGATAAATTTCGACAAAATACTTGAAAATATTGGATATTTTATTGAGAAAAAGAAAAGATTATGATAAAATAACGTTGAATTATAAAATTTAAAATTAAGGAGCCATTATGAAAGAAG
Source organism: uncultured Clostridia bacterium (assembly GCA_963560005.1). GTDB lineage: Bacteria > Bacillota > Clostridia > TANB77 > CAG-508 > CAG-273. Next base: position 1,300 of record CAUWNG010000083.1, on the reverse strand, counting down.
AAGATTTAAAAGATTTAGAAAAAAGACTATGGGAAGCAGCAGATAAAATGAGAGGAGCTGTTCCTGTATCTAGTTATAAATTTATAGTATTAGGACTAATATTTTTAAAATATATATCAGATTCATTTGAAGAAAAATATCAAGAATTAGTAGAAGAAGGTTATGGACTAGAAGAAGATAGAGATGCTTATGAAATGGACCATATATTCTATGTACCACCAAAAGCTAGATGGGAATATCTAAATGCTCATTCAAAAGATAGTAATATTGGCCAAATAATAGATGAAGCACTAGAAGAAATAGAAAAGGAAAATTCTAGTTTAAAAGGGGTTTTAATAAAGCAATATAATAGTCCAGATTATAAGAATGTGAATTTAGGTGAATTAATTGATATATTTACAAACATAAGAATTGGAAGTAAAGAGGCTCAAGACAAAGACATACTAGGAAGAATCTATGAATACTTTTTAGGACAATTTGCATCAAATGAGCTACAAAAAGGTGGAGAGTTCTATACACCAGCTTGTTTAGTTAGAACAATGGTTGAAATATTAGAACCATATCAAGGTAGAGTGTATGACCCTTGTTGTGGTTCTGGAGGTATGTTTGTACAAAGTTTAAAATTTATACAAAGACATCAAGGAAATATAGATAATTTAAGTATATATGGACAGGAGAAGAACCCAACTACTTGGAAATTAGCAAAAATGAACTTGGCTATTAGAAGTATAGATGGTAATTTAGGCAAATTTGCAGATGATACATTCCATAATGATTTACACAAAGATCTAAAAGCAGACTTTGTTTTAGCAAATCCACCATTTAACATTTCAGATTGGGGACAAGAAAAATTATTAGATGATCCAAGATGGAGATATGGAATACCACCAAAAGGAAATGCAAACTTTGCTTGGGTAGAACACATGGTATCTAAATTATCAATGAATGGCAAAGCAGCAATAATTCTTGCTAATGGTTCTTTATCAGCTGGAGGTCAAGAAGAGGAAATTAGAAAGAATCTTATAGAAGCAGATTTAGTTGACTGTATATTATCAATGCCATCAAATTTATTCTATACAGTAACAATACCTTGTAGCATTTGGATACTTAATAGGAATAAAAAGCAAAAAGGTAAAACATTATTTATTGATTGTAGAAATTTAGGTACAATGGTTACAAGAAAATTAAGAGAACTAGATGAAAAAGACATTATGAAAATTGCAGGTACATATCATCAGTTCCAAAATAATGAAGAATATGAAGATGTAGCAGGATTTTGTAAAGCAGCTACAACAGAAGA
>CAUWNG010000082.1:0-7393 GCA_963560005.1 uncultured Clostridia bacterium | reverse complement strand
ATCTTACAATAGACGTTAGTTTTACAAACTTTATTTTACTTTTACAATTTACCAACTATTGTATAGTAGTTATTATATGAAATGAATAAAAAGCAGATGTGTGTTGCACTTTACTACATAGTTTCTAACTATGAGAAAGTGAGGTGGTGTTTATGGTACAATTATTGCAAATCCACCAATAAAGCAAATAAGGTTCATTTTAGGAAACATTGGTGGAGATGAGGAGAGTCGAACTCCTGTCCAAATATCTTTCCACACAAACTTCTACGAGTGTAGTTTATTAATAAAAATCCTTTAAAACAAACTAACAAACAAATTTGATTTTAAAGTAGCCATTAAAATACCTACTGCTTTTTTGGCAAAAAACAGCTTCGTTTCCCACTAATCGTCGCCTTATCTAAAAACGTGGGCATTTAAAGTAAGACGTCACTACTTATTTATTAAGCAGCGTATGCTAATTCTCTATTATCAGCGTTTATATTTATTTTCGCTTTTTTATAGTGGCCGAAGCGAACATCCACTACTCGCTATTCATACTTCTAGATATTTGTCGAAACCAAATACATCCCCAAAAATACTTACAATATATATTATACTATATTTAATATTATAAAACAATAGAAAATTTTAACAATTTTATCTGATTAAATATATTCATTTATTTTTATCTGGTGAGATAATTTATTTTTTAGTTAGAGATTATGGGAGCGAACGTCTAGACAAATATCTTTCTATACAAATTATACAAGTATAGTATTATATAGAACTAACATGTACTATAGTTTTATTATTGTTTATAGTTAATAATATTGATAATAAAAAGCATAAATGATATAATAAATATATAATAATAGGTGGTGTAAAAATGGAATTTATGATAATTATATATTTATTGGTATTTGTTATTTTTGTTTTAATTGCATTTGCAATTTTACAAATTAGAATGGCTGGAATAAAAATAAAGGATTTTTTGGGATTTATTCAAGCTAATCAGATGTTAGATAAACTATATATTTTTTCAAAGAGATATGAAAAAATGACTCCTCAAGATCAAGTGATTTTTTTATCAGAAGCTGAAAAAGTTTTTGAAGCTTATGATAAAATTCCAAGTATAGTATGGGAAGATGAATATAGAAAATATGCGGATGTATTAGAAGTGTATAAAAATATTAAAGTATTAAGATGGACCCAAAACGAAAAGGGATAATAAAAAAATATTTTTTTATGTTATTATTTATATTTTGAGATAAATGATTAAAAAAGATTTAGAGTATTCTAAGTCTTTTTTATATAATAATACACATTTTTATTTTTTTCGACATATTATACAATAACCAAGTTTGTTACGAGGTGATTATATGGAAAAAATAAAAAAAGGAGATGTGGTAGGTAGAATATCTTATGGAAAAGATATTTTATTCATAGTAGAAAAAATAATAAAAACTAGTAATAACAATACTTTTGCGATACTTAAAGGGGTAAATATTAGAATAAAAGCAGATAGTCCTATTGATGATTTAGAATTAATAGGTAAAGAAAAAATAATAGAAAACGACAGAATATTTAAAGAACGATATGAAAAAAGAATAAAAAGATGTAAGCCTAAAGAAATATTATCAAGGGAAAGAGAAATAATATATACTGGCAAAATATTGCATTTAGATGGAGATAGAAGATATAGTGAAAAATCAGATAGATATTATAAAAAATTAGGATTAAATGCAATAGTAAGAAATATAGCAGAAAACAGGCAAGCTTTAGTAGTAAATAATCTTTTAAAAAGGCATAATCCAGATATTTTAATTATTACAGGTCATGATGGTATGATAAAAAAAGGAACAAAATTTAATGATATATATAATTACAGAAATTCTAGATATTTTATTGAAACAGTATTGACTGCTAGAAAAAGCAATACTAAAAATAAAGATTTAGTTATATTTGCAGGTGCATGTCAAAGTTATTATGAGGGGATTATGATAGCAGGAGCGAATTTTGCTTCTTCACCAGAAAGGATATTAATAGATTTTTTAGATCCTTTAATTATAGCAGAAAAAGTTGCAACTACTGATGAGAAAAATTATATTACAATATTTGACATTGAGTCAGAATTAAGAGATGGAAAAAAAGGAATTGATGGTATAGGAGCATTTGGCAAAAAAAAGAAAATGATGATTTTGTAACTTGATTGTAACATAAATGTAATATAAAAGAAATAAAACGGAAAAACACTAGAGTATCAAGCAAGACATGATATTTGGATAGAAACCAAATTTTGACAAATTATGACTCAAATGATATACTATGGTCATCTTGAAAAGTAGGTGATAAAAAATGATTTGCCAAAATGATATATTGAACTTAAAGACAGATATAAGTGAAAGGATAGGAAAAAAAATAATAGTTAGAGGATCATTAGGAAGAAGTAAATCGTTTGAAAAAGAAGCTACAATAGAAAAAGCCTATCCAGAAATATTTGTTATAAAATATGATTCTGAAAATTCAAGTGCAAGTTACAGTTATAAAGATATTTTGACAAAAGAAGTAGAAGTTGATGTTTTTGATGGAGTAGGATATAGTCCATTAATACAATAAAATAAAATTTAAAATTCCTTTTTAGGAATTTTTTTTTATCCTTAATAATATATATTAGTATTATTAGAATATTAAGGAGGGAATCAAAATGGCAATAGAAGCTACTAAGGATAGTTTGTGCATTAATAGAATAGTTGATCAAAAAAAGGACACTTTTACTGCTCAAGAAGACTTTATTGTTCCTGATGTTAAGCCAGATATATTAAATACAATTAGTGCAAATGGTGTTGTATGTATATATAAAAAAGAAATAATGGATGGTAAAGTAAAAATTGATGGTGGTATAAATGTTTATGTTATGTATTTAGCTGATGGTGAGAATGGTAATATTAGAAGTTTAAACACAACTATTAATTTTTCTCAAACAATAGAAGTAGAAAAAGCAAAAAACAATATGGAATTAGATGTGGATTTATATTTAATGAATTTAGACTGTAAAGTTTTAAATGGCAGAAAAGTAAATATAAAAGCAATATTAGAAGCTCAAATAAAAATATCTTCAAATGAGAATTTTGAATATATAAAAGAGATAAATAATTTAAAAGATATACAATTAAAAAATCAAAATATTTGTATTAATTCATTAGTAGGAACAGGAAATGCAAAAGTATATGCTAAAGATACATTATTACTAGACAACATTGATAATTTGGCAGAAATAATGAAAGCATCTTTAAGAATAACTAATAAAGAAACTAAAATAAGCTATAACAAAGTTTTAGTAAAAGCAGACTTACAAATAAAGCTTTTGTACTTAACAGAAGATAATAGAATAAATTCAATAGAAGGCAACATTCCTGTAATGGGATTTATAGATATGCAAAATATTAATGAAGATAATATTTGTAATGTGAAATATGAAATTAAAAATTTGATTTTAAAACCTAATAGCATTGAAGAACATTCTATTTATGTAGAAGCAGAAATACAAGTATATTGTGAAGCTTTAGAAAATAGAGAACTAGATATAATACAAGATTTATACAGTCCAACTAAAAACTTGAATTTTAGTAAAAAAAGAATAAAAACTATAAATAAAAAAGAGTCAATGCAAAATGTTTGTAATATAAGGGAAAAGCAAATAATAGATGAAATAGGAGATAATAAAATATATGATGTTGAAGTTAATCCTATAATAACAAACCAAAATGTATTAACAGATAGAATAGTATATGAAGGGGAATTAGGATTAAGTCTTGTTTTTTCTTCTGATTTAGATGGAATTGAAACAAAATCAATGACAATACCATTTACATTTAATATGGACTTTCCAGGAGTAAATTCTGAAGCAAATATTGATACATTAATAGAAATTACAAATCAAAATTTTATAGTAATGCCAGATAAAAGCCTTGATATAAAAGTAGATTTACAATTTACATCAATTTTGTCACAAAGTACAAATATAAATATAATAGATAATATTGAAGAAAATAATAAAGAATTAAATAAAGAGAGATATAGTATGGTAATCTATTTTGTAAAGCCAAATGATACTTTATGGAAAATAGCAAAAAGATTTGGCAGTACAGTAGATGATATAGCAAAAGTAAATGATATAACAGATACTGATAATATACAGATAGAACAACAATTATTTATTCCAAGATATCATGAATAATAAAGAAGAAAAAATTTTTACAAGAAGAAAAATAAGATTGCCTAAATTTAGAAGATTTGTAGAAGGTAAGAAACTACAAAACAAAAAAGTAAAAGTAATAAAAATTATAATAGTATTAGTTATAGCAATAGTATTTGCTTATACAGTCACAAAAGCAATAGAACCAATTATAGATGTACAATGTAGAAATTTAGCTAAAAATGTTGCAACTAAAATTTCTAATGAAGAGGCAACAAAAGTTATGGAAGACTATGAGTATGAAGAATTAGTAAATATAGTTAAGGATGAAAATAATAATATAAAAATGATTAGTACTAATATAGTAGCTATAAATAAAGTTATATCTGATATTCCAATAAAAATAGAAGAAGCTTTAAAAAAGAAGGAAAATAGTAGTTTTAATATAAAACTTTCTAATTTCTTAGGAAGCAAACTTTTGGGAGGAAGGGGACCAGATGTTTCTGTACAAATACAACTTTCTGGAAATATAGAAACTAATTTAAAATCAGAATTTATTTCTACAGGAATAAATCAAACATTACATAGAATATATTTAGAGTTAAATTGTAATGTTAATATTTTGACCCCATTTCAGACTATAGAAGAAAAAATCATAAATCAGGTTTTATTGGTTGAAGGAGTAATTATCGGGGATATTCCAACTACTTACTATAATTTAGAAGGAATAAGTGGAACTGAAACTATTAATTTGATAGAATAAACATATAAGAACAGAGAGCTTTGAATCTCTGCTCTTAAAATGTATATAATAGTTATACATAAAAATTAGAAATAAAAAGTTAATTCACACTATAGACATAATTAGCATGTATAATATATAATAATTATGTAAAAATTTAGGAGGAGTTTTAATGAGTAATATTACAGTATTGGTAGTTGACGATGAAGCAAGAATGAGAAAACTAATTAAAGATTTTTTGACCCAAAAAGGATATTCTATATTAGAGGCTAATGATGGAGAAGAAGCATTAAATATTTTTGAAGAAAAGAAAAATTCTATAGATTTGATTTTATTAGATGTGATGATGCCTAAACTTGATGGTTGGTCAGTTTTAAGACAAATAAGGCAAAATTCTAAAGTTCCGATAATAATGCTAACTGCTAGAGGAGAAGAACAAGATGAATTATTTGGTTTTGAATTAGGTGTTGATGAATATATTTCAAAACCATTCAGTCCCAAAATTTTAGTAGCAAGAGTTGAAGCTATACTAAATAGATTAAAAAAAGATGAAAAAGAGAAAATAGACTTTGGTGGAATAGTAATAGATGACGAAGGAAGAACTGTAACAGTGGATGGCAAACAAGTAGAAATGAGTCTAAGGGAATATGAATTATTAAAATATTTAATAGATAATAAAAATATTGCTTTGTCTAGAGATAAAATATTAAATAATGTATGGAATTATGATTATTATGGAGATTCTAGAACTATAGATAGTCACATAAAAAAAATAAGACATAAATTAGGAAAAAAAGGAAAATATATACAGACTATGAGAGGAATAGGTTATAAATTTGAAATAAAATAGTATTTGTTAAATATTAATAGTTTTTTGATAAAAGGAAAGGAGTGTGAGTATTATAGAAAAATTAAAAAATAAATTGAAATCTGTTAGAGTAAGGTTATTTTTGGCTTTGTGTATAGTAATAATAGTTATAATATTATGTTTAATTACAATCAATAGTATAGTATTGGAAACATTTTATTTATATTCTAAAATGAATACTATAAAAGACGTGTATGGTAGAATAAATGAATATTATCAAAATAATACAAATATTAATTTGGAATCAGAATTGAAAAAGATTGCATATAAAAATAACTTTGATATTTTAATTAAATCAGATAAAGATATAACAATATTTTCTACAGATAAAGATTTTTTGTCATCTTTGACAAGAATAACAGATTCTACTCAACTAGCTAACAAAAATGGTAATCAATTATTTGAAAATAAAAATATAGAAATAACTAAGGTTAATGATGCAGTAAATAATGCGAGCTATATATTATTAACAGGATATTTGGTGAATGGTAATGTATTATATATTAGAATGCCTATAGCACCGATAGAAGAAAGTGTAAGAATTTCAAATAATTTATTAATTTTTATAGGTGGAATTACTATAATTATTTCAGGTGTTTTTGCTTCATTTTTATCAAAAAAATTCACAGAACCCATATTAGAATTAAACGAAATCGCCAATAAAATGGCTAAACTAGATTTTTCTAAAAAATATACTATAAAAGATACTAATGATGAAATTGACGAGCTGGGTAATAATATTAATATAATGTCACATAAATTAGAAACAACTATAAAACAATTAAGAAGCAATAATATAGAATTAGAAAAAGATATTGAAGAAAAGTCAAAAATAGATGAAATGCGTAAACAATTTATTTCTGATGTATCACATGAACTAAAAACTCCTATTGCATTAATTCAAGGGTATGCAGAAGGATTAATAGAAAATGTTAATACAGATGAAGAATCTAGAAAATTTTATGCAGAAGTTATATTAGATGAATCAGATAAAATGGATAAGCTTGTAAAACAATTATTGGAATTAATGAAATTAGAATATGGTAAAAGAGAATTCAATAATACAAAATTTAATGTAGTAGAATTAATTAAGGAAGTAATAAAAAAATGTAAAGTAATGATAGAAGAGAATAATATAGAAGTTATTTTTGAAGATAAGAGTGAAATTTATGTATACGCAGATGATTTCTATATAGATCAAATAGTAACTAATTATTTTACTAATGCAATAAAACATTCAGATATGGTTAATGGCAAAAAGCAGATTAGAATAGATATAGAAAAGATTGAAAACAAGATAAGGGTGAGGGTATTTAATACAGGTGAACAATTAGAAGAAGAAGATTTAGAGAGAATTTGGGGAAGGTTCTATAAAGTTGATTCTTCAAGAAATAGAGCTACTGGAGGAAGCGGTATAGGATTAGCTTTAGTAAAGGCTATACAAAATAATTATCAAAATAAATATGGTGTAGAAAATAAAGAAGATGGTGTAGAATTTTATTTCGATATAAATACATCAGAAAATTAAAAAGGAAATTAAGTTTGAAAAAATTATTTAATTCTTTTCAAAGTAATAATTAGCCTTAAGAAGGGAATGTTATAGAAAATG
>CAUWNG010000081.1:0-7431 GCA_963560005.1 uncultured Clostridia bacterium | reverse complement strand
CAAGAAATTCCAGAAATGTCTAGAAATTTATATTATATGGTAGACCTAGAGGAAGAAATAGCAGAAACTCTGACTTTGATTTTTGAAGAACTTTATGAAGCACCAAGCTATAAAGATATTTGCATTACTATAAATGAAAACATTAAAGATTTTGTAGAAAATGCAGAGAAATATGTAGAAGATATACAAAATCACGAGTTATATGAGCAGTTTGCTAGTTTTAGAAATAGTATAAAAAATGAAGAAGAGGAGAATGTCAATGAGTGAGATAATTGCAATAGCAAATCAGAAAGGTGGCGTGGGAAAAACTACAACCACTTTTTCTTTAGGTGTTGCTTTAAGAAAGCAAGGTAATAAAGTACTACTCATTGATGCAGATCCACAAGGAGATTTAACTACTTGTATGGGATACTATGACCAAGACAAATTGCAAAATACCATTGCTACTTTGATGTCTGATACAATATATGATAATGAAATTAATGCTGAAAAGGCTATTCTCCATCATAAAGAGGGAATAGACTTAATTCCAGCCAATTTAGATTTATCAGCAATAGAATTTTCACTTGTAAATGCGATGAGTAGAGAGTTCACACTAAAAAACTCAATAAGAGATATAAAGGATAATTATGATTATATCTTAATTGATTGTATGCCTAGTTTAGGAATGATAACAATAAATGCCCTAGCTTGTAGTGATAAAATTATAATTCCAGTTCAAGGAGAATACTTAGCAGCAAAAGGAATGGGACATTTATTAAAAACTGTAAGTAGAATTCATAAACAAATAAATCCTAATTTAAAAATAGGTGGAGTATTGCTAACCCTTGTAGATAAGAGAACAAATTTATCTAAAGAAGTTAGAAATACCATAAATGAAAACTATGGGCAGTTTGTAAAGATATATAATACAGAAATTTCAAAAGCTATCAATACGGCAAAGTCAACTTCTACTGGTAAAAGTATTTTTGAGTTTGATAAAAATAGTCCAGTAGCTTTAAGTTATAAAGAATTAGCAAAGGAGGTTTTAGATGATGAAAGAGCAAGAACAAAAAATGAAACTTCCAAAGTTAGATGATTTATTTACAAGTCAAGCTCAAAGAGATTATGAAAGAGCAGAAAAGGTAGAAGAAATTAATATTAGTAAAATATCAGATTTTCCAAATCATCCTTTTAAAGTAAAAGACGATGATAAAATGGAAGAAATGGTAAAAAGTATAAAACAATATGGAGTTATATTACCTGTAATTGTAAGACCAAAAGATGATGGAACTTATGAAATGATTTCTGGACATAGACGAAAAAGAGCTTGCGAGTTGGCAGGAGTAAAACAAATAAGAACTATTGTTAAAGATTTATCAGATGATGAAGCAACAATTCTCATGGTAGACAGCAATATACAAAGAGAAGAAATATTGCCTAGTGAAAAAGCGTTTGCCTATAAAATGAAACTTGAAGCATTAAATCATCAAGGCAAAAAAATAGAATTAGAAGATGATTCAACTTCGACACCAATGGTGTCAAAGTTAAGGACTAATGAAATATTAGGCAATGAAGTTGGAGAAAGTAGAGAAAACATAAGAAGATATATTCGTCTAACACATCTTATTCCAGAGCTTTTAGAACAAGTAGATTTAAAAAGAATTGCTTTTAGACCAGCAGTAGAGCTTTCTTATTTAAGTGAAGAAAATCAATATGTAGTACAAAATATATTTGAGTTTGATGAAGTTACACCATCATTAAGTCAAGCAATAAGACTAAAAAAACTTGAACAAGAGGGAAAATTAACAGAAGAAAAAATAGAAGCAATTTTAGGTCAGGAAAAACCTAATCAAAAAGAATTTATAAAAATACACAATGAAAGAATAGATAAATATATACCACAAAAAATAAAAGAATCTGGCAAAGTAGAAGATTTTATTATTCAATGTGTGGAAGAACATAACAAGAGAGAAAGACTAAAACAAGAAAGAAATGCTAGATAATGTGTGTGAACATATTTAATAAAGATACTACCTTTATGTGTGAACACATTACAAAGTTTTCCCTTACAAACCCTTTCAAAAACATACTATATTACAAACTAAAAGAATAATAATTTATTTAATTAATTTTATTTATATTTATTTATAAACTTGAACTTAGTCTTTTAAGCAGTATAATTAAAGCATAAGGAGATGATAAGTATGAAGAAAAAGAAAATAATAATTGTGATTTTAGCTCTAGTTATAGCATTAATTATAACAGCTTTAATAGTTAATCAAGTTATAGGTAAATATGATAAAAGTAGTATTGAATTTGAAAATAAGGTTGTAAATGAAATAAATTCAACTAATGAAATTCAAGAAACGGAAGCAAATGTTGTAGAAAATACAAGTATAAATCAAGATACCAAAGAAGAATTGATACAAGAAGACACTAATGCAAATACAAAGACAGAAACTCAAGAAAATAAAAATGAGAAACAAACAGAAAGTACTAAAAGCACACAGGAAAAAGTAGTTGAAAGTCCAAAACAAACAGAAAAGCCAACTCAAGTTACCAACAAAGTAGACACACCTAAAAATAATACACAGAAAGGAGAAAAGCCTAAAGAGAATATTCAGGAAAATAAGAATGATGATAAAGTACAAGAAAAGCCTAAATGTACTGATACAAAACATGGAGTTAGTGCAGGCAATTCTAATTTATGGTTTAATAGTTACGATGAAGCAGTTGCATATTATGATAATTTAATAAATGGTTATAGTGATCAAGTACATAATGGAGAAATATCATCAGATGAATATTACAAATTATGTCCTTATGGCTATGAAACATGGAGTTGTCCATATTGTGGTAAATGGACTTTAAATTACTATAAAAGATAAAAAATAAATATTTTTGAGGAGCAAGTATAAAACTTGTTCTTTTTTTATGCAAAAAAGGAGGATTTTATATGATGAAAAAATTAAAATATAAAAGAATTTTAGCTAGTATTTTATTATTAGTTACAATGTTAAGTGTAGCACAGCCTATATTTGCAGCATCTGGAACAGGCGAATGGGTTGGAGGGCAATATGCCTCTTATATTAAAACTACAGATAATGCAGATACAGAGTATGGAATTATAATAAGAAAATTAATTAATTACAATACAGGCGAAAAAAGAACTGTATTCTGTGCAGAACATGGAGTTGATTTTAAAACTGATGTAGTATATAACGGAAGTTATTATACACCAGTTAAAGCAGATGTAAGAAAAGCATGTAAAATTGCATACTTAGGATGGTATCGTGATAAAGGCGATTATGTTGTGGATGGTGGAATATCAAATGCTGATAAAAAGAAATATGCCTTAGTACAACAATATATATGGGAAATACTTGGTCAAAGCAATGCAAGATTTATAGATAGTGGTATTCAAGCAGAATATGAAGCTTTTAAATCTGAAATAAATAGAGAAATTGCTAAAATAGAAACTAGACCAAGTTTTGATGGAACAACAATAAATGTTCAAGCAGGAGAAAGTAAAACAATAACTGATACAAATGGTGTTTTAGTAAGTTATCCTAGTATAGATAAAACTACTAATGGAATTAGAGTTACTCACTCAAATGGAAGTAACTCAATGACTATATTAGTAGATGAAAATACTACTTTAGAGAATTATACAATAACAGATGCACAATTTAAATCATGGGGAATGATTAAAGATGGAACAGAAGATAAAGATACAATGGTATTTTTTGAGTTCCAAGATGGAGTTCAAAATCAATTATATTCATTGTCTTATAATGATCCTATAACATTAAGTGTAAGTTTAAAAATCGAAAGCTTTGGCAAATTAGAACTTTCAAAATTAAACAAAGAAGGCGATTTGATTCCAGGAGCTGTGTTCAAAGTTACAGGTCCGAACGATTATAACAAAGAAGTAACTGTAACAAATGGAAAAATAACTTTAGACAAATTAAAAAAAGGTACTTATACAATAAAAGAAATATCTGCCCCTTATGGCTATCTTTTAGATACTAAATCTTACAATGTAGAAGTAAAAGTAAATCAAACAGCAACTCAAGCAGTTGTAAACATTGAGCCAACAGGAACTTTTACATTAGTTAAGAAAAATGAAGATAAATCAGCAAATTTAAAAGGTGCAGAATATAGAATATGGAATGATAATTACGATAAGACATTTACAACAAACGATAATGGAGAAATAAAAGTAGAAGGACTAAAATTAGGAAAATATAATTATCAAGAAACAAAAGCACCAGAAGGTTACTTATTAGATGATACGGTATATTCATTCGAACTTAAATATAAAGATCAAAATACAGCAGTTGTGTTTGCATCAGCAGAAAGAACTGACAAAGAGCCAACTGGAAGTATATCTATAATTAAAAAAGATATTAAAACTGGCTCAGTAACACAAGGAGATGCAGTTTTTGAGGGTGCAGTATATAAAGTATATGCTAAAGAAGATATATACAATAAAGCTAAAACAAAAAAATCCTATTCTAAAGGAGATTTAGTTGCAACAAGAACTATGAATGAAAAAGGAACAACAGAAGATATAACAAACTTACCGTTGGGCAAATATCTAGTGAAAGAAGAAGTCGCACCTAAAGGATATATGTTAGATACAAAAGAATATGAAGTTAATTTAACTTATAAAAATCAACATGAAGAAATAATTTCTAATACTACAACAAGTCTAGAAAAAGTAAAAGAAATGGGACTTCATATTTTTAAATCTGGAATTAAAGAAAATTCTGGAGTAACTCCTGGATTAGCAGGTGCAGAATTTACAATAAAATTAAATGCAGATGTAGAAAAAGCTTATGATCAAGGCTACACTTATAAAGAAGTATGGAATGGAATTGATGAAAATAAAATAATAATAAAAAAATAAAATTATTTGATAAATTTATAATTAAATGTGTTCTTAAAAACATTTATATAATCATAGAAATTGTATTTTATTAAAAAAATAGTAGTATTTTAACCTCTTTAATGGTATAATAATAGTATGTTGAGAAAGGAAGATAAAATCTATGAAAATGGAATTTATATTTGATAAAGAAAAATTGAAAAAAGCAGGCTATCAAGAAGAACAATGTCTAAATGCAATTAGAAAACACTTTAACAGTTATAAAAGTAAGACAATAAAAGAAATTGCAAAGGGAATATTTGAAGGAACTGATGATGACTGGAATGCCTTTGGATCTACTGCAAGATTTCCATATACAAGTTGGTTTTTAAAAGTAATTAAAGAATGGTATTGGTATGTAGATGAAGGAGATGGGCAAGGAGAGAAAAAAGGAGATTGTTTAGAGGCATATTACGAAGTAAAAGCAGTAAATGGTTAAGAGGTAATATATGAGGAAAGCAATAAATTTTGATATTGACACAAAAAAGTATGAAGAATATACAGGGAAAAAAGCTCCAACAGCGTATGCAGAAGTAAAAAAATTCTTAAAGAAAAATGGATTTGAACATAGGCAAGGATCTGGTTATGTTTCTAAAAATAGTTTAGATGATTTAAGAATTACAGCTATTATTACAAATATGACTTTAACTTTGAAGTGGTTAAGATTTTGTGTGAAAGAAATAGATGTAACAAATATAGGCAAACAACACTCGTTACTAGACACAATAAATAAGCCATATATTGGAGATGATTTATCAAATTTAGATGATATTGAAATATAAAATGGCAAGGGTAATATTATAATGATATTACTCTTTTTTCATGTCAAATGTATAAAAAATATTTTGCACATTTCTATAAAATAAAATATCGTGTTATACTCCCAGCAAAAGGAGGAAAGTTGAAATGAAAGAAATATTTAATAAACCTGTTTTAGATCAGTTATATACTTTTAGAAAAGAAGAATTTGAACAAAATTTATATAATGAAGATGAGCAAATAAAAAAATTGGAATTAGAGATAACTGATTTATCTGAAGGATTTGTAAATTATTTAAAAGCTATTATAACAGATGAAAATGAACTAAAAAAAGTATTAAAGTTGTTTAGAAATTACGAGTTAAAAGCAAGTGAAGAAACTGATTGTTGGACACTTATTTATTTTAAGTTAGGTATTGTAGAAGGTAATAAATTAGCACATGAAATTTCACCTGTAAAATCCATTAAAAAAGATGATGACTCATTTCTAAATTATAACAATAATAATTTTTCCGAGTGGTTAGAAGAACAAAAAAGAAAATATTGCTTTGATACACCAGAGTATAAAGAATTGCAAGACAGGTACAGAAAAATTAGTGAAAAATACCCTAATGCAACAGAAGTGTTTGAAGATTTAGAATTTATAGAACTTAATAAAGAAGAACAAAAAGCACTTATTGAACTCAGAAAAATAGATGTAGAAATGGGAGATATGGAAAAGGATTTGTGCTTTAAATTAGGAATAAAAGAGGTAATGAGTTTTTATAATGGTAATTAAATTTATTATAAAAGACATTAGAAAAGAACAAAGACTTACTCTAAAACAATTATCATATAAGACGGGAATATCATCGACACATCTAAATGATATAGAATGTAATTACAAAATGCCAAGTTTAATATTTGCTATTAAAATTGCAAAAGCATTAAAAGTTAATATCAATGATCTGTATTATATAGAAAGGTATTAGAAAAAATCTAGTACCTTATTTTTATGCAAAAAATACAAGAAGGAGGTGCAGCTAATGTCAGAATATATACCAAAAGAAATTGTAAAACAAGCAAAACAAATAGATTTGCTAACTTATTTTATGAATAATAATCCATCAGAACTTGTAAAAAAAGGTGCTAGTACTTATTCCTTAAAATCTCACGATAGTGTCATTATAAGTAATGGATTATGGCATAGATTTTCTACTAATGAGGCAGGAAAAACAGCAGTAGATTATCTAATGAAAGTTGAAAAAATGACACTACAAGAAGCTGCTAAAAATGTATTAAATAAAGATATTACTACATATAAAATGTCTAAAACAGAAATAAATAATGTACCTAGACAGATAATTATTCCAGAAAAAGCAAGTACCAATAAAGAGGTTATAGATTACTTAAAAAATAGAGGAATTGATGAAGATATTATTTTAGATTGTATAAATAAAAAACTAATATATCAGGAAAATAAAACAAATAATGTTGTTTTTGTGGGTTATGATTATGAGCATAATATTAAATATGCAGGGTGTAGAAGTACAAATGAAAAAAGAATAATGCGAGATGCAAAAGGTAGTTCAAAAGAGTTTTCTTTTAGAATGTTAAGTAAAATAAAGAATAATACATTACATATTTTTGAAAGCAGCATAGACTTATTATCTTATGCGACATTATTAAAACAAAAAGGATATGATTATCAAAATCAAAACCTTTTAGCTTTAGCAGGGGTATATCAACCAGGAAATAATATAGAACAAAGTAAAGTACCGA
>CAUWNG010000080.1:0-7669 GCA_963560005.1 uncultured Clostridia bacterium | reverse complement strand
TCAGAAAGTAAATTACTTCTGAGAGTTTTCTTATAAACTAATTTATATTCTTTTCAATTTGCTTAATAGAATTTTTCATTATTATCCATACTGTTAAAAACACAAGTATAATTACACAAATTATAGGCATTATAGGAAAATAATATGATATAATGTAATTTTCTTCTAATAATAATATATATATTAGGTATGATAATATTAAACCTAAAGGTATGCCAATTATTAATGATTTTATACTATATAGTATGCTTTCATAATTTATCATTTTATAAAATTGTTTTTTAGTAGCCCCAACAGCTCTTAAAGTTTTAAATTCATTAATTCTTAAATTCATACTAGTAGTAATTGTATTATATATATTAGAAATACCTATTACTGTTAATATAGTTAATAATCCAT
Organism: uncultured Clostridia bacterium; assembly: GCA_963560005.1. Lineage (GTDB taxonomy): Bacteria > Bacillota > Clostridia > TANB77 > CAG-508 > CAG-273. The sequence continues at coordinate 7,270 of CAUWNG010000080.1, read as the reverse complement.
ATAAAAATACTGAAATAATAATAGTAATTTTTCTGCTTTCCTCTGCCTGTCTATCATAGTTTGTTAAAGTCATATTCTTTATGTCTAAAATTTTAAATATATCCTTTTCTAATGTATTAGCATCATTAGATTTTATTACTATCTTAGAATTTGTAATATCCGTATTATTTATATTTTCTCCATATAATGATTCTATAGGTAAAATTAATACTCCAAATGTATTAGTAGTTTTTGTTTCATAATCTAATGACATCATAGCCAAAATAGGATCAACATCAGTTACTTTCTTTAGATTAAATTCATAATCTTTTCCTGCTATATTTACTTCTATATTATCTCCATCTTTTAACTTTGTTAAATTGTACTTTTTTTCTTCATAATAGTTATCATTAAATTTATTAACTAAAATACCTTGATTGTCATTTAATTTTGTTATTCCAAACTCATTTAAATAGTTTTGGTAAACATTTCCTTCACATGCTAAAACTATAATATTAATATTTTTATTTAAACTATATGCATAATCTGATAAAACATCTTTATCCTTTTTTATAATTCCATTATAATACATATAAGTAGAATATTGTTCTATATTGTTTAATTGTTTTATTTGTTTAAAGTAATTCACTTGTTCATCATTATTTATTTCGCTTATTCCAGCTATAAATCCTACTGAAATATTGTAATTTTCTGGATACATATCCGTTATTATTTGATAAATATAATTAATTGTACTGCTAACTACAATAAGTAGTAATATGCAAATACAAATTGATATTAATGTTGTTCTATATCTTTTTTTGTTTCTTTTTATATTTTTAGAAGCTATAACCCCTTCTGTTTCCCATATTTTATTTATTATTTTACTTGTTTTTATTTTCTTTTCCGATACAATATCATTGTTTTGTCTTATTGCTTCCATTGGTGAAATTTGAGAAGCTATTTTAGCTGGCTTTCTACTTGATATATATATAATAGATATTGCAAGTAAAGCAGAAATTATTATAACTGGTATGGATAAAGCAAATTCTAAATTAAGATGATATCCTAATGTAGTATCAACCAATACATTATTTAATATTAAAATTCCCAAATATACTATTGCCACTCCTAAAAGAACTCCTATTGGTATGCCAATTAATGCATATACTACACCTTCAAATTTCACACTTTTCTTCAATTGTTTTTTTGATGCTCCTATACTTGCTAGCATACCAAATTCTTTTGTTCTGTCTGATACAGATATTTGAAAACTATTTCTAATTAATAATGCCGAAACTACAACTATAATTGCAATTAATAAAACTGCCAAAATTTCCATCTGCATTTTATTACTAATGCTATTTGTTTCATTAAATCCTTGCCACATTAATAAGTCTTCATTTATATCTATAATATCAAATTTATTATATAAAGTATTATAAATTGTATAAGCATACTTAGGTTCTTTAAGAAGAAAACTAATCTCTGTTGGTCTCTTTTGTATAAAGTTTTCTAATTTACAAATTGCAATATATGCCCTTGTATCATTTAGCTCTTTTCTAGTTTGTTTAGATATACCTACAACTTTATATGTTATTTTTTCTGTTCCATCATAATCATGAAATCTATAACCATCATTGTCAGTCAATTTAACTTTTTCTACATTTAATTCTATTTTAGAACCTAATTTTATTTTCTCTTCTGAATTGTTAACCAAATATTCAGAAATCACAATTTCTTTGTCATTCTCTGGTAATCTACCTTCTATTAATTGTATTTCTCTACTGTCTAATGCTATATCATTATAACCTTCTATCATAATTCCTAATTTTGAAGGATTTTTGGTTTTAAAATTTCCTGCTCCTATTATTTGAGAAATTGCTACAGCATCTATTTCTTTATTTAAATTTTCTTCTATCTTATTAACTTCTGTAATTGATAAATCACCTATATCAATATGATAATTTCCTATAGTTTCTTTTATAGTATTTATCATTGACATTTGTAAACTCAATAACAGTGTAGATATAAAACAAATAAGAGTAACTGAAAATATAATGCCTATAATTGTTGCAATAGTTCTTTTTCTATTCTTTTTTAAATTTTTTATTGCAATCGAATGTACTATATTCATTTTAATTCCGTCCTTCCACAAGGTACAAATTTGATTAAAAAATAATTAAATTTATTTCCTTTTATCGCTTATTATCTTACCATCACTTATTTCTATTATTCTATCTGCTTCTTCTGCTACCTTTTCATCATGTGTAACTAATAATATTGTTTGATTGTATTTTTTATTAGAAAATTTTAATAAATCTATTATTTCACTTGATGCTTTACTATCCAAATTTCCTGTTGGTTCATCTGCTAAAATAATAGCAGGGTTATTAATTAAAGCTCTTCCTATTGCAACTCTTTGTTGTTGACCTCCTGATAACTGGTTTGGCAAATGATTTATTCTTTCTTTTAAGCCTAACGTTTCTATTAGTTCGTTTACTTTTTTATCATCTACTTTTACTCCATCTAAATCGCAAGGAAGTGTTATATTTTCCTTTACATTTAAGATTGAAAGTAAGTTATAAAATTGATAAATTAATCCAATATTTTTTCTTCTAAATATTGCCATTTCATCATTGTTTAACCTTGTAATATCCGAATCCTTTATAACTATCTTTCCATTAGTAGCTTTATCTACACCTGCAATTAAATGTAATAGTGTTGATTTTCCGCTTCCAGAAGCTCCAATTATGGCTACAAATTCCCCTTCCTTTACAGAAAAAGAAATATCATTTAAAGCCACTACTTCCGTTTCTTTTCCAAAATCACCATATTTTTTTGTTAAATTCTCACAACTTAATATTACTCTTTCTTCCATAAAATTACTCCTCCCTTTTTAATTCTTCTACTATTTTTTTATAATCTTCTGCTTTAGTTATAGCTGTACCAGCTACCAAAACGTTTGCTCCTGCTTTTTTCGCTTCTCTTGCAGTTTTTTCATTAATTCCACCATCTACTTCTATGTCTATATCTATATTTTCTTTTCTTATAAATTCTTTTAATGCTTTTACTTTTTCTAGTGTCTGTGGAATTAAATTTTGCCCACCTTTTCCTGGTTCTACTGTCATTATTAATACTTGATGTATATATTTTAAAACATTAAATATTTCATCTATTTTTGTATCTGGTTTTATTGCTATACCTACTCTTGTATTATTTTCCTTAATATATTCTATAATATTTTTTAATTTAACTTTATCACTAACTGCTTCTATATGAAAAGTTATAATGTTTGGTTTAAATACTAAAAATTCATCTACATATTCTTTAACATCTGTAACCATTAAATGTACATCAATTGGTAAATTAGATATATTATTTAAATATTCACAATATTCTTTCATTTTTTTAGCAGTATTATTTTCTACAAATATACCATCCATTACATCTATATGAAAATAATTAATCTTTGCCGCTTCTAAGTCATATAGTTTTTTTATAATATTATCTTCTTCTAAATTTAGAATTGATGCTGAAATTTCTACCATTTATGCTCCTCCTTTTCTTTTATTTGATTATATATTTTACAATAATTATTATATCTATTTAAATTAATCTTTCCATCTGCTACTGCTTTTTTTATCCCACATTTTTCTTCTTTAATATGATTACATCCAATATATTCACACTTATTTAAATATTTATCAAATTCTTTAAAACATTTATCTAAGTTACTACTTTCAATTTCATTTATTTCTAATGTTGAAAATCCAGGGGTATCAGCTATGTATGTATCATTATCAATTTTATATAATGTTATATTGGTTGTTGTATTTTTTCCTTTTTTATTTTTTATACTTATTAGACCTTCTTCTGTAATATTACTTGAAAATATAGAATTAATTAATGTAGATTTTCCTACGCCAGAATTACCAGCAAAAGCTGTTATATTACCATTTAATTTTTCTTTTATTAACCCTATTTTTTCATTTTTAGCTTCTGTTTTTATAACATCATATCCTATATTACTATAAACTTGTTCTATTTCTTCTATTTCTTCTTGTTTAGCTAAATCTATTTTATTAAGACATATTACTGGTTTTATTTTTAAAAATTCTAAAAATGTTAACTGTTTATCTAATAATAATAAATCTGGTTTTGGCATTTTCATTGATAACACTAATATTATTTGAGTTATATTTGCCATTTTAGGTCTTTTTATATAATTTTTTCTTTCTAATACTTTCTCAATACTTCCTGTCTTTTTTTCTTCACTATCAATTTGAATTTCTACATAATCTCCCACTACTGGAATTAAACCATCTTGCTTTAATTTTCCTCTTGGTATACATGTATATATAATATCATTCTCTAATTCAACTTTATATAAATTTGAAATACAGTTTATTATTATTCCTTGTAGCATGTATGTTACCTCCTTATTTTTTAACATTATATCATACCATACTTCAAAAAGGTAGAATAAATCTACCTTTTTATTTATCATTTTTATACTTTTTCTCTTTCCCTTATTTCTTTATATCTTAATCTTGAAACAATAGTGCTTACAACTATTTTTATTGTTGGCTTTTTTATATCAAAAAAGCCAAAATATTCTTTAAACTTTTTTTCTTCACAATTATAATACATAGCTTCAGTTGCTCTTATTACATTAATTTTTATATTATTAATAGATTGATTATATTTTTTAGCAATAACTGGATATATTTCTTTAGTAAGATTTTCTACTATTCCTTTTTCATAGCTAGTATATATAATATCAATTAAATAAATAGTTCCCTTATGTGAAATTTCATAACCTAAATTTATAAGTTCATTTATAATTCTTAGTTTTAAACTATCTAATTCCTTTTCCTTTACTTTTTCCTCTACTAATTTTTCTATTTCACTACAAATTTCTTGCATACTAAGCATTTTAGGTAACACCTTGTAAACCACATCATTATTGACAATTTTATCATTAAAAATAAAATCTTGTCCTGAAATTATAATAAAAGATTTATTATATTTTTCCCTCTGATTAGCTGACAATTTTTTCAATACTTCTATTCCAGAGCAATTTGGCATATTTAAATCTAATAAAACTATATCTATATTATCATTCAGAAATTTTAAAACCTCATTTCCATCTATCGCAATATTACATACTCTTATTTCTTTTGAAGTTTCATTTATATATGTCATTAAGTTTTTGGCATAATAAATATTATCATCTGCAATTAGTATATTTATCACTATAATTCACCCCTACAACTATTGCTTATTATACAAATCTATAAGATTACCTTTTATATATTAACTATATATCTATTATTAGAACAATTATTACACACATTGGTAATTTTGTTACTCTACCTAATATTATATATCTAAATAAGTTTATTGTAAATATAGAGTTTATTGATTATAGCATACATTTCCTATATTTTATCATAAAGTTATATTTTTCCTTCTTACTTAATAAAAAACAGGTAGAAATTCTACCTATTTTTTAATTAATCTATATTTAATGTTGTTGTTTTATTTAAATCCATTTGAACTTCATCTTCTCTTACATCATTTACAAAAACTTTTACTGTAATTGTTCCTTTTCCTGAAACAGGTACCAATATTTTTGTTTCATTTTTTCTATGATTCTCTTTATAAACAGTTTCTTCATTAACTCTTACATCTAATACTACTTCTGGCTCTATTTCATTTCCATTTTCGTCTTTTTCTATTGGCTTATTTATCAGAGATTTTAAATTTATAATTACAGTTCCTTGCTTAATTTTTTCTATTCTATTTACTACTATTGTAATTTTTGTTCCTTCATCAACAGTATTACCAGAATCTATACTCTGTTCTAAAACTGTTCCATCAGATTTTAAAGTATCTTCTCTATATTCAATATTTACTTCTAGCCCTGCCTTTGTAAGTTTTTGCTTAGCTTCTGCTTCTGTATCACCTATTGAATATGGCACTACAACTTGTTTTATTCCTGTTCCTATACTTACATATAGTTTTACTGTTTCTCCTGCTTTTAATTCTGTTCCCTCTTCTGGATCCTGTCTAGTAACTATTCCTGCTTCAACTGTTTGACTTGTTTCTTCTACTTTTTCTACTTTCAATCCTAATGCTTTTATTTTCTTTTCTGCTTCTTCATAACTTTCTCCTACTACTTTTATTACTTCTGCTATTTTAGGACCTTTACTTATAACTATTTTTATTTCTGCATTCTCTTTTATTGTATATCCATCTTTATATTCAGGATCTTGTGAAATAATTTTACCAGCTTCTATTTTTTCATCATTTTTTTCTTCTGTAACTAATACAATCTTTGTGTCCTTTATTAGTTCTTGTGCTTCCTCTAATGTTTTACCTATCAATTCCGGAACTTGTATATCATCTGGTACTCCTGCTGATAATATCCATTTAGCTCCAAAATATCCCAAAACTGGTACTAATATAATTGCTAAAACTATAATCAAAGGAATTAATACTTTTTTTGCTTTAGGATGCTTTGCAAAATAACCTTTTTTCTCTTTTTGTTCTTTATTTTCTGCATTATTTTTTTCCTTATCTAACTGTTCATCTCCAATGGTAGGTATTCTTTGTGTATATGCTATTTTATCTGGATCATATTCTACAAAATGACCTTCTGGGTTCTTTAAAGCCATACTTAAATCTTTTAACATTTCTGTAGCACTTTGATATCTTAAACTCACATCTTTTTCCATTGCTTTCATTATTATTTTATTTATTGAATATGGAATAGATGGATTTAATTTTATTGGCTCAATAGGTTTTTCTTGCATGTGCTTTAAAGCAATAGATACTGGCGTATCTGCATCAAATGGTACTCTCCCTGTTACCATTTCATATATTACAACTCCCAAAGAGTATAAGTCAGATTTAGCATCTGTAAAACCTCCTTTTGCATGTTCTGGTGAAAAATAATGTACAGATCCTATAGTAGTTCCAAATGCAGTTATTGTTGAATTTGATACTGCTTTAGCTATTCCAAAATCTGTAACTTTAGCAATACCATCTTCTGTAATTATTATGTTATGAGGTTTTATATCTCTATGTATTATATTATTTTTATGTGCAGTTTCTAATGCAGATGCAATTTGCATTGCGATATTAACAGACCATTTCCATGGTAAAACTCCATCTTCATTTATTATATCTTTTAATGTTTTTCCTTTAATAAGTTCCATAACTATATAATATATATTTTCTTCCTGTCCGACATCATAAATAGAAACAATATTAGGGTGAGTTA
>CAUWNG010000079.1:0-7696 GCA_963560005.1 uncultured Clostridia bacterium | reverse complement strand
AAGTCACAAGTTAAAATACTATTTTTAGGGTGTCCTAATCAAAAACTATTGACATCATAAAATTTAGAGTATTATGTATGTATATGAAAGAAATGTGATAATGTCTTAAGTAAAGAAATGAGAAAATGTCCCAACTTATAAAATTAGAAAATATCCAACAAAAAAATTTATATAAATAGCATCTTTCGACAAATTTTGCATTAAATAAGTGATAATATATTAAATATAAATTTTATACGAGGAGGTAGTATATGGGATACAATGTAAATATTCGTGAAGAAATATTTGGAGGGACAGTATATAATCTTGAAAATGGAAAAAGAGATTATGTAACAAAGGAAGAATTGAAAGATATTCTGGAAAAGAATTTATTTCCTTTAGATTCAGTAGTTAATACTTTAAAGAAAAAATACAATATAAGATATACTCCATTAAATGAAAAAACAACTAAGATAAATCATTTCAGTTTTGCAGATATTGCGTATTTAGAAGTTACAAGAGCTTGTAATTTAAGATGTAAACACTGCTTAAATAATTCTGGTGAAGCAATACCAAATCAATTGAATTTAGCAGAATTAAAAAAGTTAGTTGAATGTTGGGCAAAAGAGGGTATACAAGAAATAAGATTTACTGGTGGAGAACCACTTGTTTTTAATGGAATTTTTGAGTTAATAGAGTTGGCTACAAAGTTAGGGGTCTATGCATCTATTGGTACAAATGCTACTTTAGTAACCAAAAATATTGCAAAAAAATTAAAAAATTCTGGATTAAAAAAGGCAGTTGTTAGTATTGATGGAACAGAAAAAATGCATGATTATATTAGGGGAGAGAGTAACTATCAAAAAACAATTGAAGGAATAAAAAATTTAGAATCAGAAGGTATTAATGTTAGAGTTAATGCAGTAATCATGAAAACTAATATGAATGATATCATAACATTAGCAAAAGAATTAAATAAAAAGAAAATACCACTTTTTATAAGAAGATTTATAGAATCAGGAAGAGGAGAAAATTTAAAAGATAATACTTTAACTAAAGCAGATTATGATTATGTAAGAGAAAAGTTAAAAAACGAATTAGAAAAAGATAAATATATTGGAGGACACTATTTACGTAATGATGAAGGAATAAATCATCGTGTAGAATTACCGTTTAGTTTTATAAAAGGATGTAAAGCGGGAGAAAGAGCTATTGTGGTAACTCCAGAAGGAAACCTACATCTATGTGGCTTTTTAGCAGCACAGGGATTTGAACCAGTTGGAAATGTAAGAAATGTAAAAAATTGGAGTGAATATTGGGTAGAATTACATAAAAGAGATTGTTTGCATAATTTAAGAGAAAATTTAGATAATTATAATAATATAGAAGGAATTCAAGAAACTAATTGTTTAGCTTACGTACAAAGATATCTATCAGGAGACAAACTAAAATGTTAATAGCTATTACAGGATTACATGGATCTGGAAAAAGTTATTTTTCTCATTGTATTCCACCAAAGTATGGATTTGAAGTTTTTTATAAAAATGATATTATTGCAGAAATTTTTAATAATAAAACAAATTGGATAGAACAATATAGAGAAGCATATAAAAATAATTCAGAAAGTTTAATAAAGGAGATACTATCTCATTTACCTTTAGAAAAAAATGTTATTTTAGATGCAGTTCATAGTTATGAAGAATGGAAAATAATCAAATCACTTGAAACATCTGCGAGACTTATTTTGGTAACTACGCCAAGAGAAGTTAGAATTAGTCGAAGAAAAGAAAATGAAAATAAAGATGTAAAAAGAATACAGTATTGGCATAGTATAGAAAAAGATTCTGTAAATTGTTTACTAACACAAGTTAGTTGGTCGTTTAATGGTGGAGCTTCTTTAGAAAATAACGAAAAAAATTTTGTGGAGTTTCTAAATTTTCTTAATAAACAAGAGAAAAATGTGTATAGTGTGGAAAACAACGAGGAAAATGTGCTAAATGAAGAATTAAAAAAATTAATACAAGAAAAAGTGAAGTTGGAAAAACAAATTGAAGAAGCAAAACAATTGCTAAATAGATGCATTGGATGTTCAGAAAAAAAATCTTTGGAAAGGGTTGAAAATGAGTGATAAACAAAAATTTTTTGAGAGAATAAAAATAGATACTAATCTAATGCAAAAACAGAAAAAAATAGAAAATGATAAATTAAAAATGGAAAACTTATCAAACGGAGAAAAACAAAAATTAATAGAATTATATAAATTACAAATTTATTCTAAAAAAAATGAATTATATGAACTAAAAGAAAAAATAATACAATATTTAAAAAATAATAATTAATGAATATTGTATAAAAAAGGAGGAACAAATTAAAATGGAAGTAAAAAAATCAGGTTGTATATTAATTGATTTTAATAATAAAAAAATAGGATTGGTTTATAGGAATAAGCATAATGATTATTCCTTTCCAAAAGGTCACAAAGAAAAAGGTGAAACATTAGAAGAATGTGCATTAAGAGAAACAGAAGAAGAAACAGGAAGAGTATGTAAAATAGTTAAGTCAAAAGAGTTACCAGTATTAGAGTATGTTGATTCTGCAGGAGATAATGTTAAAACGTATTTTTATATAGCTAAAGATTTTGAGCAAAGTCAAAAGAAGTTTGATCAATCTTTAGTACATGAATTGGTTTGGCTACCAATAAAAGAAGTTGAAGGAAAATTAACTTATTGTAATATGATTGAATTTTGGAAAAAAATTAAGCCAATTGTAAATGAGGTGCTGAATAATGAAGAAATTTAAAATTATTTTATCTAAAGAAGAAAATTTTATAGGGAGTGCCTTAAAATTAAAGAAGGAATCTTTAATAGATACAGAAATTATATATATGGAAGATATTATGGAAGAAAGACAAATTAATATGTTTTGCAAAGATGATATAATATATTTTTTGAGTAACAATAATTTGATAGTTAGTGTAATAAAATATATTGAAGCAACAGGATGTTATATTATAAATAAAAACTTTCTATTATGTAATTATAAAAAGGATGAAGTACAAAAGTTATTAAAAAATAATGGGATAAAAGTTCCAAATATTATTTTATATAGTGATTTAGAAGAAAATAGATTTCCTATATTTTGCAAAGAAAATAAACATACAGGAATTACTTTTCAAGCATATAATAAGTTAACAATAGATGAATTCTTTTCTAAGTTTGATGTAAAAAAATTTTATTTAGAAGAAGTAATTCAATCTAATATTTCTGAAACATATAAAATTTATTTTGTGTTTGGAAAGGTATTTGGAAAGAGCAATAATTCAAGAATAAATTGTAAGATAAAGGAACTTTGTTGTAGAATAAGCAATGTTCTTAAAGAGATAGAAGCTTTTTCTATAGATGTAATTAAATCTTTAGATAGTTATTGTGTAATAGATTTAAATTTGGCTTCAGGATTTTATTTATCAGATAAAGGAAGAAAGGAATTTTTAAATATAATAAAAGAAATAGAAAATAAAGTAGATATTGCAGTATAAAACATATATTGGAGGAATTTTAATGAGAGAAGATATTAAATTTGAAGTGGCTATTGAAGTTATTTCTATGTGTATTGCAATTGTTAAAAAAAATGGAGATATGGAAAAAGTAAATAAACTTATTGAAGAAAGGAAAAATATATATTTAGGCGATAGTGACTTTGCAAATAAGGTAATAAAAGAATATGGTAATTTTATAAAAAAGAGGTTGAAAACTTAATTATGAATATTGAAGAAAAAGAAAAGATAAAACAGAAATATTTATTAAATAATAATGAATTAATTGCAATGTATAATGAAGCAAAAGAACTTTTATTTATTAATAAAAAAATACCTAATAAAAAACCAATAGCTATTCTAACAGGAGGACAACCAGGAGCAGGAAAAAGTAATATAGTTATAAAATCTAATTTGGAATTAAAAAATGATAATAGAGAACCAGTAATATTAGATGGTGATAGCTATAGAGGTCTATATAAAAATTCTGATGAATTGGCTAGAAATTATCCAGAATTGTATTCTGAAATAACAGATATAGCTTGTGGAAGTATAATGGGAAGGCTTATAATAGATACAATAAATGGAGGGTATGATTTTATTAGAGAAGGAACACTTAATTCAGCAGAAATAGTAGATCAACTTTTAGAATCAGATAAAAATTATGAAATTACTATAAGATTATTGGCAGTTTGTAGAGAAGAATCTTTATTATCCAATTTTGAAAGATATATAGAAATGAAAAAAATAATGGGATTTGGGAGATTAGTTACCATAAAATCACATGATGAGAGATATATAGAATTTCCAAAGACTGCACTTGAACAAAGCAAAAAAGGAATAAGAATAGAAGTTTATGAGAGATCTCATGATATGACTAATCCATTATTAATTTATAAATCTGATTCAAGTTATAATACATATATAGATATGAATGAAGCTATAGAAGTTGGAAGAAAAAGAAGTTTAAAATTGTGTATGAATACTGCTATTGAAAGATTGAAAATAATTAATAAGGAATTAAAAGAAGAATGTTTAAATAATCCATCATTATTAAATCAATTGCAGGAGTTGAATATTATAATAAATAAATCTATAGAAAGATGTAATTATAAAGAAAAAGGAGTAAGTAGTCGTTAATAATTAGAAAAAATGACTTAAAAAATAAATGTAAACAAAAATGTTTACATTTATTTTTTTGTTATTTCATATCAAAATACAACAAGAATTATAAAATAGATTATATCTTGTAATTCAAAAATAGTAATAATTGTTAAAAAATATAATAAATTTAAATATCAATTATAAATAATTATTTGAAATTTTTATAAGTTTTATAGCTTAAGAAAGGAAAATAATTGATTATGAAAAGTAAAATAGAAGAATACTTAAATAAAACAAAAAAACCATACAGTATAAAAGTTGGGGAAACTACTGTATTTTTTGAATATTCAAAAAATGTAATAAATTTCGAGGAATGTATAAAAAATATTATAAAAAACAGATTGAGTATTAATTGAGGAATTTTTTTAAAAGAGATGGAATATTAATTAAAAAAATTTAGTATAAGGAATGTGAATACTATGCTAGGAAGAAAATCTAAATATTCTAATGAAGAACAACATGCTATTAGAGAAAAGATATGGAAGGTTGCATTATATATAAGGCTTTCACAAGAAGATGAAGACAATCGGAAAAGACAAGCAAGAAAGTAATAGTGTAATAAGCCAAAAGACAATATTAAATGAATTTATAGAAGAACATGATGATTTGATAGTTTATGATACTTATATAGACGATGGGTTTACAGGTACAGATTTTAATAGACCTTCATTTCAAAGATTGCTAGAAGATATGAGAAACGGAAATATTAATTGTGTTATTGTAAAAGATTTATCAAGGCTTGGAAGAAATTATATAGAAGTTGGGAAGTATATAGAGCAAGTTTTTCCATTATTTAATATAAGATTTATTGCCATTAATGATTTTGTAGATAGTTTTAAAAATCCAACGAGTACCAACACAATTTTAGTACCATTTAAAAATTTAATAAATGATGAATATTGCAGAGATACATCTATTAAGATAAGAACATCTTTAAATGGAAAAAAGAAAAAAGGAGAGTTTATAGGAGCATTTTCTTCTTATGGTTATATAAAAGATCCGAAAAATAAGCATAAGTTAATAATTGATGAAGTAGCAGCAGATATAGTGAGAAAGATTTTTTGTTGGAATGTAAATGAAGGATTAGGAAAAATAGCAATATGCCATAGATTAAATGATATGGGAGTTTTAAATCCTACGGGACATAAAAAGTTAGAATTAGGACAAAATTATAATAACTATGGAATACATGATAATACATATACTTGGACACCTTCTACAGTGCGAAATATTTTGAATAATGAAGTATATATTGGCAATATTATTCAAGGAAAAAGAAGAACAAAAAGTTATAAAGTACATAAAGTAGAATCGGTTCCAAAAGAAGAATGGGTAAGAGTAGAAAACACACATAAAGCTATTATTGATAAAGAAATTTTTGAAAAAGCAAAAGAACTCAGCAAAAGAGATACAAAGGTATCACAGAAAAATAAAAAATTATCAATATGGGCAGGTTTCTTAAAATGTGCAGATTGCATGCGAGCAATGAATAAGAAAAGTAGTACCAATAAAAATGGAAATAAGTATGAATATTATATTTGTAGTACATACAGGAAGAAATCAAATAACTTATGTACAAAACATAGTATAAAAGTGGAAAACTTAGAAAATGCAGTTTTGAAAGCTATTAATTTACATATTGACTTATTAATTGATGTAGAAGAGATTGTAAAACAAATAAATGAAAGTAGTTTTCAAAATACTAAAAATGAAAATATTGAGAATATGATAATTGCAAAACAAAATGAAATTTCTAAAATATCAAATTTTAAAATGAATCTTTATGAAGATTGGAAAAATAAAGATATTACAAGAGAAGAATATTTAGAATATAAACAAAAATATGAAAATGATATAGAGAGATTAAAGCAAAACATAGAAATATTACAAAACGAAAAACAAAATTATGAAAACCAAAGTATAAGTAGAAATGAATGGACGGAGAAATTCAAAAAACAAAAAGGAATTACAGAACTTTCAAGAGATATAATAATAGAACTAATAGATTGTATTTATGTACATGAAAATGGGAATTTAACGATAAAATTCAAGTTTAAAGATGAATTTAAAAGGTGTTTGGAATACATAGAAAACAATAAAAATGTATTAAATATAAAAGCTGTTTAAAATAAATTAAAAAATACTACAATATGTGTTATATTTATACAAAATATGGTAAAATTGCATAGAAAGGTAGTGAAAGAAAATGAGTAGAAAAAAAAGTAATAATAAAAAGAATATAAAACAATTAATATATTTATTAATACTCCTAATTTGTGTAATAATAGCTGGCTTTTCTAGCACTTCAGATAACATAGAAAATACATTAAATAATACAGTTACAAATGAAATTAGTACATATTACAATATTAATTATATTCCTAATTATAATGGGAAAATCTATGTAACTATAAATAATAATATTCCATATTTTGATGAAGAAGATTATACTACTGAAAGTTTTGAAAAATACAGTAAGCAAGATGAGCTAAATAGGTGCGGAGTTGCTTATGCTAATATTTGCAAAGAAATAATGCCAACAGCAGAAAGAGAAGATATTAGTAATATAGAGCCAACAGGATGGATACAAAAAAAATATGATGGTAAATATTTATACAATAGATGTCATTTAATAGGTCATCAATTAGCAGGAGAAAACGCAAATGAATTGAATCTAATTACTGGAACAAGATATCTTAATGTAGCTGGAATGTTACCATTCGAAAACAGAGTAGCAAATTATATTGATAACAACCCAGATAATCACGTTCTATATAGGGTAACACCGATATTTGAAGGAGACAACCTTGTTGCAAAAGGTGTACAAATGGAAGCATATTCAGTAGAAGATAATGGCAAAGGAGTATGTTTTAATGTTTTTGTATATAATGTACAACCTGGAATAAATATAGATTATGCTACAGGGAAAAGCTGGAAATAATAAATTTGGTAAAAAGACTAAAAATTATGTCAATGATTTTTGAAAATGTCCCAAAAAATTTTAAACATAAGCCCTAAAAA
>CAUWNG010000078.1:0-7769 GCA_963560005.1 uncultured Clostridia bacterium | reverse complement strand
ATAAAACACTTATGAATCTACTTTCTGAGTTTTTGTGAAAACAAAACCGTTTTATGCTAGGTTATAAGCATTACAAAGTATCAAATATTTTATTTGATAATTAAGGTGGTACCGTGGGATATTAACTCACCCTTTATTTTAAGGGGTGAGTTTTTTATAATAAATATTTTTATTTAATGGAGGTTTTTATGATAGATATTAAGTTTTTAAGAGAAAATCCTGAAGTAGTAAAAGAAAATATAAGAAAGAAATTTCAGGATAATAAGCTTAAATTAGTTGATGAGGTTTTAGAATTAGATAATAAAAATAGACAGATAAAATTAAATGGTGATGAACTTAGAATGAAAAGAAATTCATTAAGTTCACAAATTGGTAGCTTAATGAAAAATGGAAAAAAAGAAGAAGCTGAAACTATAAAAAAAGAAGTTCAATCTATTAATGAGCAACTTGTTGAAAACGAAAAATTAGAAGCTAAATATGCAGAAGAAATTAAAGAAAGAATGATGAAAATTCCAAATATAATTCATGATTCAGTTCCAATAGGTAAAGATGATAGCCAAAATGTAGAAATTCAAAAATATGGTGAACCTATTATTCCAGATTACGAAATTCCATACCATGTAGATATTATGGAAAAATTATGTGGAATTGATTTAGATTCTGCTCGTAGAGTAGCAGGCAATGGTTTTTATTACTTAGTAGGTGATATTGCCAGATTACATTCAGCTGTTATTTCTTATGCTAGAGATTTTATGATAAATAAAGGATTTACTTATTGTATCCCTCCTTTTATGATTCGTAGTGATGTTGTAACTGGTGTTATGAGTTTTGAAGAAATGGATGCAATGATGTATAAAATAGAAGGTGAAGATTTATATTTAATTGGAACCAGTGAACATTCAATGATTGGTAAATTTAAAGATCAAATACTTCCAAAGTCTGAATTACCATATACAATGACATCTTATTCTCCATGCTTTAGAAAGGAAAAAGGAGCTCATGGAATAGAAGAACGTGGAGTTTATAGAATTCATCAATTTGAAAAACAAGAAATGATTGTTGTATGCGAACCAGAAGATAGTTATGAGTGGTATGATAAAATGTGGTCATATACAGTAGAATTATTTAGAAGCTTAGATATTCCTGTTCGTACTTTAGAATGTTGTAGTGGTGACTTAGCAGACTTAAAAGCTAAAAGTTGTGATGTTGAAGCTTGGAGTCCTCGTCAACAAAAATATTTTGAAGTAGGAAGTTGTTCAAATTTAACAGATGCTCAATCTCGTAGATTAGGAATCCGTATAAAGAGTGATAAAGGAAATTATTATGCCCATACTTTAAACAATACAGTAATTGCTCCACCACGTATGTTGATAGCATTTTTAGAAAACAATTATAATCAAGATGGAAGTATTAATATTCCAAAAGTACTAAGACCATATATGGGTGGAACAGAAAAATTAATACCAAAAAAATAAGGAGAAATTTATGTTAGTAAAAAATGCCCAATTTAAAATTTCTGCAGTTAGTCCTAAACAATATCCAACAGATAACTTGCCAGAAATAGTTTTAGTCGGTAAATCAAACGTTGGCAAATCTTCTTTTATAAATACTATGATAAATAGAAAAAAATTAGCTCGTACAAGTAGTGAACCGGGAAAAACAAGACAAATAAATTTTTATAATATAGATGAAAAATTTTATTTTGTAGACCTTCCTGGTTATGGATACAGTAAAATGTCTAAAGTTGAACAAGAAAAAGTCGGAAAGTTTATAGAACAATATTTACAAAATGGTAATAAAATTGCTTTGATAATTTTCCTTATAGATATTAGACATGAACCTTCTGCTAATGATAAACTTATGTACAATTATATAATTAACAATTCTAATTTACCATGTATAATATTAGCAAATAAAGCAGATAAACTAGCTATTACAAAAGTAGATGCACAGGTAGAGAATTTACAAAAAATTTTAAATCCATTAAAGGATATTAAATTTTTGCCATTCTCTTCTGAAAGAAAAATTTATATTGAAGAAGTATGGAATACTATAGGAGATTTTATTGACATTAATTAAATAATTTGTTTATTTATTTGAATAATTTTGAAAATTTAATATGTTTTAATTTCTTTATTCAAAAAAGTAAGTATCCTATTTAAGATACTTACTTTTTTCTGTTTCTATTTTTTTAGTTATTATTTTTAAAGCTTTTTGCCTTTCCAATGTAACAACATGACCACAACCTAAACATTTTAATTTAAAATCTACGCCAATTCTAGTAATTTCCCAAAGTTTTGAACCACATGGATGCTCTTTTTTTGTTCTTACTATATCACCTATATTATATTCCATTATTATTTATATTCCTTTTCTAGTCTTTTTTCCACACTTTCTTTTCCAAGTACTTGCATTATTTCATATAAATCTGGCGTATTTTGTCTTTTTGTAAGTGCTACTCTTAATACTGTACTAATATCACCTACATGTCCTGGCCATTTTTCAGGTTCTTGTTTGTATTCTTTAACTTCTCTTGCATACCCTAATTCTTCTGACAAATCTTTTATCTTATCAAACCATGTTTGTTTATCATCTTCTATATTAAAGTATTTTTCTCTATATAATTTTAATATTTTATTTATTTCTTCTTTATCTGAAATTTTTCCAAATTCATAACCTTCATCAGAATTAAAGAATTTATGTTCATACATATAAATTATACAGTATTTAATATCTGACCATTTAGCTATATCTTTTCTTGGTTTTTGATTACCTCTTTCTATTCCTAAAACTTTCAAAGAATATTCTTTGTTACTTAATATTTCTTCTAATTCTTCATCATATCTTTTTGCCCAATTTAGAGCATCTGCATATACTTTTTCTTTGCTATATTTAGAAATTACATTTTTAGAAACATCCAATAATTTAATTAAATCAAATATAGCTCCACTAACACTCATTTTATTAATTTCAAATTTAAATTCAGAAATATCTTTATCCTTATTTGCTCTTCTCCAACTTTCAAAATTTGAATTGGCTATATTTAATAAATACTCATTAACCGCTTCTGAAGGTATTCCTTGTTCATGATAATAACTTACTGCTGCCTCTGGATCTTTTCTTTTGCTAATTTTTCTTTTTTTGCCATCATCATCTTTCATTATTGGAGCTGTATGTGCATATTTAGGTGCTTTAAATCCTAATGCTCTAAATAATTCTAAATGTAAAGGTATAGATGATACCCATTCATCTGAACGAATAACATGAGTCACTCTCATTAAATGATCATCTACCGCATGAGCAAAATGATATGTTGGAAGTCCATCTCCCTTAATAATTACTATATCTTGATCATTTTCTGGAAAATCTATATTTCCTTTTATAACATCATGATGTTTAATTTTCCTTTCTTCATTTCCCATTGATTTAAAACGAATTATATAATTTTCACCATTTTTTATTTTCTTAATTGCTTCTTCAACTGGTAAATTTCTATATTTTGCCCAAACACCATAATATCCAGTTCTTAATTTGGCTGTTTCTTGTTTTGCTCTCATTTCTTCTAACTCTTCTGGTGTTGCAAAACAAGGATATGCCTTACCTTGTTCTAATAAATACTTAGCATAAGCTTGATATATTTCTTTTCTGGCACTTTGTTTATATGGTCCATAATTTCCTTTTTCTTCTGTTTCGTTTATCATGCCTTCATCAAATTCAATATTAAAATCCTTTAAAGCATCAACTATTTGCACTACACCATTCTCAATTTGTCTTTTTTGATCAGTATCTTCTATTCTTAATATAAATACTCCTTTAGTCTGGTTTGCCAAAGTTCTTCCTATAATACTTTGATATAATCCACCAATGTGCACATAGCCTGTAGGACTTGGCGCAAATCTAACAACCATTGCACCTTCTGGTAAATTTCTTTCTGGATATTTTTCCTCATAATATGAAATTGGCTTAGCATCCGGAAATATTAAATCTGCTAAATCTTTATAATCCATTTTTAATCACATTCCTTTCTTAAGATACAACTTATTATAAAAAATAATTACTATTCAATTTTTGCTTAACTTTTTATACATCCATAATAATTGGTAAAATCATTGGATTTCTTTTTGTTTTTGTAAATATATAGTCTCTTAATGTATCTTTTACAGAAGATTTTATTGTAGCCCAGTCTTTTATACGTTTTTCTTCACATTTTCTTACTTCTTCTCTTACAACTTTCTTTACTTCATCCATAAGATTTTCAGATTCCCTTACATACACAAAACCTCTTGAAACAACATCTGGTCCAGAAATTATTTCCCCTGTATTAGAATCCATTGTCATTACAATAACAATTAGTCCGTCCTGTGATAAATGTTGTCTATCTCTTAATACAATGTTTCCTACATCACCAACACCTAATCCATCTACCAATACCTTTCCAGATGGAACAGAATTTGTAAATTTAGCTTCTTCTTCATTTATTTCAAGTACTCTACCATTTTCCATTAAGAATATATTTTTACTTTCTATTCCCAATTGTCTAGCTGTTTCAGCATGTGCCTTTAGTTGTCTATATTCTCCATGCACAGGTATAAAATATTTTGGCTTAGCTAATGCTAATATTAATTTTTGCTCTTCTTGACATGCGTGTCCTGATACATGTATAGCTTCTAATGAACTATAAATTACCTCTGCTCCTATTTGCATTAAATCATCTATAACTTTTGAAACATACTTTTCATTTCCTGGAATTGGTGTAGCTGAAATAATAACTAAATCATTTGGTGTAATAACTACCTTTTTGTGATCCCCAGAAGCCATTCTTGTTAATGCAGACATTGCTTCTCCTTGGCTTCCAGTTGTTATAATAACTAATTGTTCATCATTGTAGTTTTTTATACTATCTATATCTATAAATACATTGTCTGGTGCTTGTATATATCCTAATTTTCTCGCTGTTTCTATCATATTTTGCATACTTCTACCACACACTGCTACTTTTCTTTTATATTTTATTGCAGAATTCACTATTTGTTGAACTCTGTGAACATTTGAAGCAAATGTAGCAACTACTATTCTTTTAGATGTATTTAAAAATAATCTATCCATTACATCTCCAACTGATCTTTCTGACATTGTATAACCTTTTCTCTCTGAGTTTGTACTATCAGATAATAATGCTAACACTCCTTCATTTCCCAACTCTGCAATTCTTCCTAAATCCATAATATTATCGTCTATAGGTGTAAAATCTATTTTAAAGTCGCCTGTATGAAGTACAACTCCTACTGGTGTTTTTATTGCTAACATAACTGAATCTGGAATACTATGAGAACTTCTTATAAATTCTACACTTATATTCCCAAATTTTATTGTTTCTCCTGGAAGAACTGTATTTATTGTTGTTCTTCTTTCTAAATGATGTTCTTCTAATTTATTTTTTATTAACCCTATTGTTAATGGTGTTGCATAAATAGGTATATTTATTTGTTTTAAAATATATGGAATTGAACCAATGTGATCTTCATGTCCGTGAGTTATAACTAGTCCCTTTATTTTTTCCTTATTTCTTTCTAAATATGTTATATCTGGTATAACTAAATCTACACCTAACATATCATCTTCTGGAAATTCTAATCCACAATCAACTAAAATAAGTTCATTTCCATATTCAAAAACTGTTATATTTTTTCCTATTTCATGTAATCCACCTAATGGTATTATTTTTAAACTTTCTTCTTTAAATTTAAATTTTGGTATATCTTTATTGTTTGTACTCCTTTTGTTCTCTCTTTCTTTATTTGGTTTATTTGTTCTTTTTACTCTTGTTCCTTTCTCCTTTTCCTCTCTTTTATTTTCTGCCAAATGTCTTGGTTCTCTTTTTTTTCTAATTGTATTTTTTTCATTTCTTTCTTGTTTTATCTCTTTTGTCATTATATTAAATCCTCTCCTTTTCTTTTTTAATTTATATATGCATAATTTTTTCATACAAAAAACATACTATTTTTATTTGTAAAAATAGCTTTGCTCACGTACAATTAACTTATATTATTATAATTATTGGTATAAAATATAAATTTTAATCACAAAAATAATGTTTTAAAAAAACCGCACTAAGAACAATATTTTTGTTTTCTCCGTTCAACTAATTATACTTATTCAAAAATAAATACTATATAAATCTCTTCTTTACCATTTTGGTAACAACTGTTAATTATTATACTATTATTTAGTATATTTGTCAAATTTCAATTTTTTGTAACAATAGCATATCCATTTTTATTACTAAACTTTTTATTCTCTTTTTATAATTTTTTATTCATTTTTTCTAAAAGTTTTATACTAACTTAAACTCTTATAGTAATTGAATTATTATAAGATATATGTTAAAATGATAAATAATATTATTTTAAGGAGAATTATAATGTCAAATAGAAAAGTTGCTTTTTGTACATTGCGGTTGTAAAGTAAATCAGTATGAAACAAATGCAATGATGCAAAAGTTTATAGAAGCAGGAGATACAATAGTTAATTTTGAAGATAAAGCAGATGTGTATATAATTAATACTTGTACAGTTACTAACATGGCAGATAAAAAATCTAGACAGATGATTAGAAGAGTAAAAGAATTAAATGAAGAATCTGTTTTAGTTGCAGTTGGATGTTATGCTCAAGTAGCAAAAGATGATTTATCTAAAATAGAAGAAATAGATTTAATATTAGGTGTAAATGAAAAAAATAACATTGTAAATTATGTTGAAGAATATATGAAAAATAAAGATAAAAAGATAGATATTTCTGACTTAAAATATAATACACAATTTGTTGACTTTGGAAGCATAACATATACAGAGAAAACAAGAGCTGTAATTAAAGTTCAAGATGGGTGCAACCAATTTTGCTCATATTGTATAATTCCGTATGCAAGAGGTAGAGTAAGAAGTAGAAATAAAGAAAGTATATTAAAGGAAATATCAGAAATTGCAAAAAAAGACATAAAAGAAGTTGTAATAACAGGTATACATATAGCTTCTTATGGAAAAGATTTTAATGAAGAATATAAATTAATAGATTTATTGGAAGATATAAATAAAATAGATGGAATAGAAAGAATACGATTAGGTTCACTAGAGCCAACTATTATAACGGAAGATTTTGCAAAAAGATTATCTAAACTAGAAAAAATATGTGATCATTTTCATTTATCTTTACAAAGTGGATGCAATGAAACTTTGCATAGGATGAATAGAAAATATACTACAGAAGAATTTAAAATAGTAGTTACATTATTAAGAAAATATTTTAATAATGTATTATTAACAACAGATATAATAGTAGGTTTTCCAGGAGAAACAGAAGAGGAATTTGAAAAAACATATAAATTTTTAGATGAAATTAAATTTTATAAAATGCATATTTTTAAGTATTCTCCAAGAAAAGGAACTGTAGCAGCAAAAATGAAAGAACAAATAGATGGAAATATAAAAGAAGAAAGAAGCAAAAAATTATTAGAAATGTCTAATAAAAATGAATCTGAATACAATAATTATTATAAAGATAAAAAAGTAAAAGTACTATTTGAAGAGAGAGAAGGAGAATATATGAAAGGGCATACAACTAATTATATAATGATAAAAACAAAAACAGAAGAAAATTTAGAAAACCAAATAGTAGAAGTAGAATTTAATGTTTAATAGATAGATTTTAGAATTTAAACTATGTCAATGATTTTTGAAAATGTCCCAAAAAATTTTAAACATAAGCCCTAAAAA
>CAUWNG010000077.1:0-7787 GCA_963560005.1 uncultured Clostridia bacterium | reverse complement strand
CAATTGGTGAACCAGGTACACAGCTTACAATGAGAACTATTCACTCTGGTGGTGTAGCCGGTGTAGCAGATATTACTCAAGGTCTTCCAAGGGTTGAAGAGTTATTTGAAGCTAGAAAACCAAAGGGACTTGCAATTATTTCAGAAATTTCAGGTTCAGTAAAAATTTCTGAAAATAATAAAAAGAAAGAAGTTACAGTTACTTCTAGTGATGATTCAAGGACATATTCAATACCATTTGGAGCTAAATTAAAAGTTAGAGATGATGATGAAATAGAAGCAGGAGATGCAATTACAGAAGGTTCAATTAATCCTAATGAAATACTAGCAATAAAAGGTGCTGATGGAGTTTATGAATATCTTGTACAAGAAGTACAAAAAGTTTATAGAAACCAAGGTGTTGATATAAATGATAAGCATATAGAAATAATAGCAAGACAGATGTTAAAGAAAGTAAGAATAGAAGACAATGGAGATACTGGTTTATTTGCTGGAGCATTAGCGGATGTACATGAAGTAGAAGATGAAAATAAAAAAATGATTCAAGAAGGAAAGAGACCAGCAAAGTATAAAAATTTATTATTGGGAATTACAAAAGCATCACTTGCTACAGATAGTTTCTTATCTTCTGCATCATTCCAAGAGACAACAAGGGTATTAACAGAAGCAGCAATAAAAGGAAAAGTAGATGAGTTAATAGGTCTAAAGGAAAATGTTATAATAGGTAAGTTGATTCCAGCAGGAACAGGATTACCAATTTATAAAAACACAAGAATTAATACAGAAGATATGGAAGAGGAAGAAAATATAGATTAAAATAAAAATCCAGTTAAAACAACTGGATTTTTATTTTACGAGATTATATACATTTATGATAAAATTTGATAATTTTTTAATTGTGTGTTATACTATTATTGGAAAATTATGAATAAAGGAGCTTTTTATGCCGAGCGAAAATAAAAAAATTTTTGAAAGGTTAATATCAAAAACAAAGATATATTTAATAATTATAGCAATATTACTTATTATAATATGTAGTTTTAACATTAATTATATATTACCATCAATATTAGTATATACTTTGATTTTATTATATGCATATTGGAGCAATAATAAAAGGAAATCTGAGCTAAAAGAACATATAAGGGATTTAACTTTTAGTATGGATAAAACAGCTAAAAGTACATTAATTAATATACCTTTTCCACTTGTTATTATTGAAACTAATGGAAATACAATTTGGAAAAGTAATAAATTTAATGAACAATTTGCAAATATAGATATTAATAATATTATAGAAAATTTAGTAAAAGAAATAAAGTTAGAATTAGAAAATAACGGAGAAAATGAAAATAATGAAATTGTAGAAGAACTAAAAATAGAGGAAGAAAATTATAGAGTAATAGGAAAATATACAAAATCTAAGGAAGAGTATATACTTACTTTATATTTTATAAATAATACTGAATTTGAGGTAATAAAAAATAAATACAATGATTCAAAAATATGTGTTGGAATTGTTATGATAGACAATTATGAAGAAATTTTTCAAAGAATTTCAGATGAAGATAAACCTCAGCTTATAGCGAAAATAGAAAAGAGCATATATGAATGGGGAAACTTATTTGAAGGACTAGTTATAAAATCAGAAAGAGATACTTATGTAATATGCTTAGAACAGAAGAATTTAGATAAATTAAAAGAAAGTAAATTTAAAATATTAGATACTATAAAAGAAATTGAAAATTCTGATAAAGCACCAATAACTTTGAGCATAGCTATAGCAAACGAAGGAGATTCGAACTATGAAAAATATAAATTGGCTCAAGCAAGTATAGATATAGCACTTGGTAGAGGTGGAGATCAAGCAGTTATAAGAGAAAATGGTAAATATATATTCTTTGGTGGAAGGGCTCAAGAATTAGAGAAAAGAACAAAGGTAAAGGCCAGAATGATATCACATGCTTTAGAAGAATTAATTTTAGAATCAAAAGACATAATGATTATGGGGCATACAAATGGAGATATAGATTCAATGGGAGCAAGTATGGGAATTTATAGACTTGCTAAGACATTGGAAAAAGAAGTGTATATAGTTAATAATTCTTATGGAATAAGTCTAGAAAATTTTATAGATACAGCAAAGCAAGATAAGGAATATGAAAAAATAATATTTAATAAGCAAGAAGCTTTATCTAAAATATCAGAAGAAACATTATTAGTTATAGTTGATACACATAAAAGAAATTATGTAGAAGTTCCAGAACTTTTAACAAAAACAAAGAAAATAGTTATAATTGATCATCATAGAAAAAGTCCTGATTTTATAGATGAAGCAATTCTATCATTTCATGAAGTTTATGCATCTTCTGCATCAGAACTTGTTACAGAAATATTAGAGTATTCTGATAAAACAGTAGAATTAGCCCAGATTGAAGCAGAAGCACTATATGCAGGAATTATGATGGATACAAAAAATTTTACATTTAAAACTGGAGTTAGAACATTTGAAGCAGCAGCATATTTAAGAAAATGTGGAGTAGATATTATAAAAGTAAAAAAATGGTTTCAAACTGATTTAAAAACATACAATAAAATTTCAAAAATAGTAGAAAGTGCAGAAGTAGTAAATGAAAGTATAGCTATTGCATTAAATGATGAAGAAGATAAAGATGCTAATATAATATGTGCGAAGGCAGCAGACGAATTATTAACAATAAGTGATATTACAGCTTCATTTGTTATAGGAAAAATAGGAGATAAAGTATATATTAGTGGACGTTCTATTGGAGATATAAATGTACAAGTAATATTAGAAAAGTTAGGTGGAGGAGGTCACATAACTTTAGCAGGAGCACAAGTAGAAGGAATGACAGAAGAAGAAGTTAAACAAGAATTAATTAATCGTATCAATGAATATTTTAGCGAATTATCAAGTTAATATTATATAAGTGAGGTATTAAGAATGAAAGTTATTTTATTAGACAATATAAAAGGCGTAGGGAAAAAAGATGAAGTTATTAATGCTAGTGATGGATATGCAAGAAATTATTTATTCCATAGAAAATTAGCAGTAGAAGCTAACACAGAAAATATGAGTAAATTAAAAGCAAGAAATGATTCTAAAGAATACAAAAAGGATTTAGAAAAGCAAGATGCATTAAAAATTTGTGAAAAGTTAAAAGGTATATTATTAAAAATAAAAGTTAAATCTGGTGAAAATGGTAAAATATTTGGCTCTATTACTGCTAAAGAAATTTCTGAAGAATTAAAAAAACAATATAAAATAGAAATTGATAAAAAGAAAATAGAATTAGAAGAATCAATAAAAACATTAGGTATAGCAGAAATAAAAGTCCGTTTATATGAAGGAATATATGGAAAATTAAGAATAGATGTTATTTCTTAAATAAGTGAAAGGAATGAGAAATCTAAAATGGAACTGGGAAAAGTACCACCTCATGATTTAGAGGCAGAACAAGCGGTAATAGGTAGTATGTTAACAGATAAAGATGCAGTTATAACCGCTATAGAAGTTTTGAAAGAAGAAGACTTTTACAGAGAAGATAATAAATTAATATATTCTGCAATTGTAAATTTATATAATAAAGCAGAGCCTATAGATATAATAACTTTAAAATCAGAATTAACTGCAATGGGAAAATTGGAAGCTGTAGGAGGATTGGAATATATAGCGGAGTTGCCAGATAGAGTTCCTACAACTGCAAATGTTGAACAATATGTAAAAATAGTAGAAGAAAAATCAGCATTAAGAAACTTAATAAAAACTGCAAATGAGATAATTAATTTAGGATATGATCCAACAGAAGATGTAGAACAAATAATAGATGCAGCGGAAAAGAAAATTTTTGAAGTTATGCAAAAAAGAAATCAAAAAGGCTATGCATCAATTAAAGATATTTTAGTAGATTCATTTACAGAATTAGAAAAGTTATATAACCAAAAAGAACATGTTACAGGAGTGCCAACTGGTTTTGTAGATTTGGACTATAAAACCTCAGGGCTACACGATTCTGATTTAGTAATAGTTGCTGCAAGACCTGCAATGGGAAAATCTGCATTTGCATTAAATATAGCAGCAAATGCAGCAATAAGAGCAAAAGTTCCTGTTATTATATTTAGCTTAGAAATGTCAAAAGAACAGATGACCAACAGAATTTTATGCAGTGAAGCAATGGTGGATAGTAATAAAGTTAGAACAGGTAAAATAGATGATGATGATTGGACAAAACTTGCAATGACTTCTGGAGAACTTTCTGAGGCACCAATATACATAGATGAAACACCTGGAATTTCAATAATGGAAATACGCGCAAAATGTAGAAAATTAAAATTGGAAAAAGATATAGGGTTAGTTGTTATAGATTATATTCAATTGGTTCAAGGAAGTGGAAAAAGAGGGTCAAGTCGTGAACAAGAAATTTCTGAAATAAGTAGATCTTTAAAAATATTGGCAAAAGAAATTGGAGTTCCAGTTATAGCATTATCACAATTATCAAGAGCAGCAGAACAAAGAACTGATCATAGACCAATGCTTTCAGATTTACGTGAATCTGGAGCGATTGAGCAAGATGCCGATATAGTTATGTTTTTATATAGAGATGAATATTATAATGAAGATACAGAAAAAAAGAATATTGCAGAAGTAATTTTAGCTAAGCATAGAGGTGGATCAACAGGTACTGTAGAATTGTTATGGCTTGGTAATTATACGAAGTTTGTTAATATAGACAAATATAGAGACTAAATGACTATAAAAACCGAAGGTTATAATTTATGCCTTCGGTTAAAATTTATATAAAGGTATTAAGTAGGTGATAAATTGTTAGAAAATAAAATATTAGAAACAATTAAAAAAAATAATATGATAAAAAGTGGAGAAAAAATAATTGTAGCAGTTTCAGGGGGGCCAGATTCAATTTGTTTATTAAACATTTTAAACAATATTAAAGATAAATTAAATATAAAAATAGTAGTGGCTCATGTTAATCATTCTCTTAGAGCAGAGGCAGATGAAGAAACAGAGTATGTTAAAGAATTTTGTGAAAAATTAAATATAGAATGTTTTATAAAAAAAATAAATATTTTGGAAATAGCAGAAAATTATAAAGTGGGAACAGAAGAAGCAGGAAGAAGAGAAAGGTACAATTTTTTCGATGAAGTATTTTTAAAAATAAAAGCAGATAAAATAGCCACAGCCCATAATTTAAATGATAATGTTGAAACAGTTTTAATGAATATTATAAGAGGAACAGGATTATATGGATTAAAAGGAATTGAAGAAGTAAGAAACAATAAATATATTAGACCATTAATTGAAATTTCGAGACAAGAAATAGAAGAATATTGTGTAAAAAACACATTAAATCCTAAATATGATAAAACTAATAATGAAAATATTTATACTAGAAATAAAATAAGAAATATATTAATTCCATTTTTACAAAAAGAATTTAATCCGAATATTATTAAAAGTATAAATAAATTATCTATATTAGCAAAACAGGATAATGATTATTTTAATAATATTATAAAAAATGAATATAATAGAATAAGAATAGAAGAAAATAAAAATGAAATAATTTTAAATTTAAAAGAATTTAATAAATTAGAAGATGTAATAAAATCTAGATTAGTATTATATACTATTACTATAATTTTTGGATCTTCACAAGGAATAGAAAAGATACATATAGATGATATTATTAAATTATGTAGAAACAATGTGGGTAATAAATATCTTATACCAAATAAAAAAATAAAAATATATATAAAAAAAGGTAAAGTTTTTTTTATTAAGCAAGTTTGAATTTCCGTAAGCAAAGCTATGATATAACTTAAATAGAAGAAAAAAAGTTTTATAAAAATACTTGAAATAGAGAATTTAATATGTTATATTTTAATTTGATAATTTAGAGTTAAGGAGGAAAAGTATTGAAAAGTAGTATAAAAACTTTAGCAATGTGGTTAGTAATTGGAATAATCCTTGTCGTTTTAGTAAGTTCAATTATTGATAACAGAGAAAGCAAATTGGCTTATTCTGATTTAGTATCTAAAATAGAGAGTGGAGAAGTAAAAGAAATAGAAATTTCAGCAGATGGGACTAAAGCAGAGGTAAAGTTAAAAAATGAAAATTTTATAAAAGAAGTAAATATACCTAGTATGGATAACTTAATGGATACATTAAGTGAAAGTATGAAAGCAGGTACAGTTACAGTAAGTGAAAAGTCAGAGTCAATGCTAATGGTTATATTATCTTTACTTACACCATTTGGAATATTAATAATATTCTTTATTTTCTGGTTTTTACTAATGAGTGGTAACCAAGGAGCAGGTGGCGGTGGCGGAAAAGCTATGTCATTTGGAAAAAGTAGAGCAAAAATGATTAATCCGACAGATAAAAACAAAGTTACATTTGATGATGTGGCTGGTGTAGATGAAGAAAAAGAGGAATTACAGGAAATTGTGGAGTTTTTAAAAAATCCTAAGAAATATACAGATATGGGAGCAAGAATACCAAAAGGAGTGCTATTAGTAGGACATCCAGGAACAGGAAAAACCTTACTAGCAAAAGCTGTAGCAGGAGAAGCAGGAGTTCCATTCTTTATAATAAGTGGTTCTGATTTCGTAGAAATGTTTGTTGGTGTTGGAGCATCACGTGTTAGAGATTTATTTGATGAAGCAAAGAGAAAAGCACCATGTATAGTATTTATAGATGAAATTGATGCAGTAGGTCGTCAAAGAGGTGCTGGACTTGGTGGAGGACATGATGAAAGAGAACAAACATTAAATCAATTATTGGTTGAAATGGATGGATTCTCTGCTAATGAAGGGGTTATAGTATTAGCAGCTACTAATAGACCAGATGTATTAGACAAAGCATTATTACGTCCAGGAAGATTTGATAGACAAATAGTAGTTTCTAATCCAGATGTTAAAGCAAGAGAACAAATATTAGAAGTTCATAGTAGAAAGAAAAAATTGTCTGATGATGTTGATTTAAAAACAATAGCTAAAAACACTTCAGGATTTTCAGGTGCAGATCTTGAAAATGTATTAAATGAGGCAGCTTTACTTGCTGCAAGGAGAAATCTAGACAGAATAGGAATGGCAGAAATAGAAGATGCTATGGTAAAAGTAACTATGGGACCTGAAAAAAGAACTAGAGTTAGAAGCGATAAAGAACAAAAATTGGTTGCATTCCATGAAGCAGGTCATGCTGTTGTAAGTAGATTTTTGCCTACACAAGATCCTGTTCATCAAATTTCTATAGTACCAAGAGGGATGGCTGGTGGTTATACTATGTATAGACCAACAGAAGATAAATCATTTATGAGTAGGACAGAGATGGTAGAAAATATTATATCATTATTAGGAGGAAGAGTAGCAGAAAAATTAGAATTAGATGATATATCAACAGGAGCAAGTAATGATATAGAAAGAGCTACTAAAATAGCTAGAGATATGGTTACTAAATATGGTATGAGTGAAAGAATAGGAACAATTACATTGGGACAAAATCAAGAAGAAGTATTCTTAGGAAGAGATTTTGCACAATCAAAAGAATATTCAGAAGAAACAGCCAACATTATAGATGAAGAAGTTAAAAGTATAATTGATTTTGCTTACAAGAAAGCAGCTGAAATATTACAAGCAAATATGGATAAATTAAATACAGTTGCAAATATATTGTTAGAAAAAGAGAAAATTGATGGGGAAGAATTTGCTCAAATATTTAATAATTAAAAAAATATCCTTAGAATTTAA
>CAUWNG010000076.1:0-8092 GCA_963560005.1 uncultured Clostridia bacterium | reverse complement strand
GGTGAACTTTTCATAAAATAATTTTATAGGGTGATCATATCACAGAATATTCATACTTTATTTTGTCAAACTATTGACAAAAGCGTTAAATTGTTGTATTATAAATATTGTTAAAAAGTAGAAGCTATCCACTTCTCACCTTATCGAATAGAAAAAGGTAAATAATTAATTTTAAATATTAAAGTTATTTTATTTGTTGTGGATTGGTTTCAAAAACCAATTTTTTTTTATTGTAAATGTATATTTATGGAGGTGTTTTATATAAAACAGGATTTACCTATTAATGAACAAATTAGAGTAAACAAAGTCAATGTAATTGATGAAAATGGAGAGAAAAAAGGATTAATGGATACTAGAGAAGCTTTAGAATTAGCTTTTAATAAAAAATTAGATTTAGTTATGGTATCACCAAATCCTCAAATGCCAGTTTGTAAAATAATGAATTATGGAAAATATAAATTTGAACAGGCAAAAAGAGAAAAAGAGGCTAGAAAAAAACAGAAAGCAGTTGAAGTAAAAGAATTAAGAATTACACCTAACATTGAACAACACGATTTTGAATTTAAAGCAAAAAATGCAAGGAAATTTATTGAAGATGGAAACAAAGTCAAAATAACGCTTAAATTTAGAGGAAGAGAATTTAATTATATAAAATTAGGTGAAGAAGTTTTAAATAAGTTTATAGAGGAATTGTCTGAAATTGCAGTTCCAGAAAAGAAACCAGTTTTAGAAGGTAAAAATATGTTTATAATATTAGCTAAAAAAGCTGATAAGTAATATATACTATAATTTAAGGAGGAAAATATTATGCCAAAACTAAAAACAAATAAAGCAGCTAAAAAGAGATATTCTTATACAGCAACAGGAAAAGTAAAAAGAACAAAATCAAATAGAAGACATCTTTTAGCAAATAAAACAAATAGAGCAAAATCTAGAGGAAAAATACAAGATGCTTATGCAGATAAAACATGCGAAGCAGGTATTAAAAAATTGTTACCTTATGGGAACTAATAGAAAATATAGAAATTTAAGGAAGGTGAAATGAAATGGCAAGAGTAAAAACAGCAATTATTACTCGTAAAAAACATAAAAAAATATTAAAAAGAGCAAAAGGATATTATGGAGCAAAACATTACAGATTTAGAATGGCTAAACAAGCAGTTATGAAATCTGGAATGTATGCTTATGTAGGAAGAAAAGATAGAAAAAGTAATTTTAGAAAATTATGGATAGCTAGAATTAATGCAGCAAGTCGTCAAAACGGTTTAACATATAGCAAATTAATAAATGGACTAAAAAAAGCAAATATAGTTATTAATAGAAAAATGCTTGCAGAATTAGCAGTATCTGATTCTAAAGCTTTTGCAGAATTAGCAGAAATAGCAAAAAAAGCATAGTAATAAGAAATTTATATAATAGAAAAAGGCTTATTGAAATTCAATAAGCCTTTTCAATTTATAAGTCTTTATGTAAGAGCTTATAAATTAAGAGAGCATACGTTGATTTGCCATCTAAATACAATTTGTCAAAAAAAGAAAGTCCTTTCTTTTGGCTTCCACATAATCTGGACCAAACTTCATTAGAATTAATCCAGATCACATTTTGATTAAATGTTTCAGTGTTTTTTGAAGAGTCAATGAAGGCAAGAAGTATTTCTATTTTATCATTGCAACATGAACTCATAGAGTTAGGTGCAAATGATAATCTTTCAATAGAACTAACAGAACTACCGATAATTTTCTTAAGTTCTATAGTAGCAATGTCAAGAACTTCTTGATTGATTTTCATAGTCCCTGTTGGCAAGCTAATAAAGTCACACATTGATTCATTAAATTGTTTTACAAAAGCAATTTCACCTTTGTTGTTCAAAACAATGGCAATAAAGGTTTGATCGTAAGATGTAAATTGTTTTTCAAAAATTTGACTATCAGAAATATAGTGAAAGTCTCTTACTAATTTTGCCCGTTTTCGTAAATCATTTTTTTTTATAATGTAGCTCTCCTTATAAAGTTAAATTTTGTGCATAAAGCAACATAAAAATTATACCATAAATATTACGTAAAGTCAAATTATTCCACTCTTCTATCATTTCGAGAGTTTTCTTGCCTACCACATAATTTTTCATATTCTTTACATTTGATTTTATATTCTAATTGTTGTGTTAAATATTTATAATACATATATGCTTGTTCATATTGCATTATAGGATTAAATAAAGGATTTTCTCCAATAATAGGATCAAAACCAGAATCATAATTCATAAATGGCGGAAAATTATTATCATTTCTTTCCAATAGTATCACCTCCAATTTTTATTAATAAATATAAATAATAATGTATAAAGTAAAAATTATAGTACATAATAATAGTACCTCACTAAAATACATTAATACCCCTTAGCGTACTCTAAATGACAGAGTACGCTTTATATATAATTATTTTTAGCCTTTTTATTATTTTTTTTGAATCGAAAAACAAAATATATAAAGATACATATTAGTATAAAAAGAATAAAATAATTATTTATTCCAAATATATTAATAGGAAGTTTTATATTACTATATATAGGAGCAAACACGGGTTTTATATCAAAATTAAAAAATGGTATAAATGTAATTGCAAAATAAGTGTAAATTGCTGCAATTATTCCTTGTGCAAATTTTCCTATAATATATTTTTTTATAGATAATCCATATTTAGAAATAATACTAAATACTTGTAGCAGAATAGAAATTCCACCAAAACCTAAAAGAAAAGCAGATAAAATAATATTAATAGAAATTTCTTTTATATGTACATTTGAAATTAAATTAATACCATTTGTAAGTTCTATAATTCCAGAAAAAATAGGTTTAATAAATTTAGTACTAATTCCAAAATTATTAAATATAGGTCTAAAAATATTATATATTAAATCAAGAATATGGCTTTGATTTAATATTGAAATTATTACTGAAAATATTACAATAAAACCACCTATCATAAGGATGGTAGATATAGAATTAGTAATGCTTTTACCAAGAATTTCTCCTAAATCAGAAAATTTAATATTTTTCTTTTGCTCTAAATTTTGTTCGTTATATGTGTAAGAACTTTTTGGTTTAGAAGTATATTTTAAAAGTATTCCAACAGTTATACAAGAAAGAAGATGTGTAATAAAAAGGAGAATACCAATAGTACTATTACCAAACAAAGTTATACCAACAGTACCAATTATAAATAAAGGACCAGAATTATTGGTAAAAACAATCATTCTTTCAGCTTCTTCTTTTGTACATATTCCATCTTCTTTGAACTTAGAAACGATTTTAGCACCTACAGGGTATCCACTAATTAGTCCCATTACAAAAGCAAAAGCTGCTTCTCCTGGAACATTAAATAATGGACGCATTATTTTATTTAAATGCTTACCTAAAAATGAAACAATATTGGTATTACTTAAAAGTTCAGTAGCAACAAAAAAAGGAAAAAGTGATGGTATAACAGCAGAAGCCCATAATAATAAACCATTTTTTGCAGCTATTAAATTGGTGTTGGAAAATAATATCAAACAAATGGTAAAAGCTAAAAAAATAAATGGCAGAATTAGTTTTTTTATATTAAAGAATATAAATTTAATATTGTTGTTCTTTCTCATAATTCACTCCAAAAAATAAACATTATTAAATTTTATGAGGTTTTTTATAAAAATATATTTAAAATTTAAAATTTTATATGTATAATAATATATTTGTAACAATATTAAGAAAAATACTATATTGTTTAATAGTTTTAATTGTAAAAAAGTGTATATAAGAAGAAATGAAGAATGGCTATAGATATAATCCTTTTAAAATTAATCTTGTAATATTTTAAATTTTTGTGATATAATATATTAGTAAGTTAATTAATGGGAGAGAACAATGTTAACTGAAGATTTAGAAGAAAATCAAAAATTTAAAGAAATATTACAAGACATAAATAATAAAATAAGTCCGATAGCTTTATCGGGCTTATCTGACGTAGGTAAAGTTAGAATTTTAAGTAAAATACATAAAGAATTAAACCGTCCTATATGTATAGTTACATATAATGAAATACAAGCTAAAAAATTAGTTTCTGATTTTAATTTTTTTGTAAATAAAGTACAATATTTTCCCAAAAGAGAAATTGCATCTTATGATTATATTGCGGAAAGTAAGGATTTACCTTATGAAAGGATAGAAGTATTAAATAAATTAGATAATACAAATGTGATAGTTACAACAATAGAAGCTATTATGCAAAAAATGCCTACAAAGGAACTTATTTACAAAAATGTTTTGGAATTTAAAGTAGGAAGTATATATAATTTAGAATTGCTTAAGGAAAAACTAATATTATTAGGTTATGAAAGAAACGATTTAGTAGAAAATAGAGGGCAATTTAGTATTAGGGGTGGAATTCTAGATATAGGTCTTTCTGAAAAAAAAGGTGTAAGGATTGAGTTTTGGGGAGATGAAGTTGATTCGATAAGAGAATTTAATATAGCTTCACAAAGATCAACTGAAATGATGGAAACAATAAAAATATATCCTGCGAATGAATTTATTGTGGAAAATTTAGAGGCAGTATGTAAAAAAATACAAGAAGAGTATGTAAATACAGAGGAAGATATTGAACTTATTAAAAATGGAGATTATATAAGTAAAATAGATAAGTATTTTAATGAATTCTATGAATTACAAAATAATTTTCTTGATTTTTTAAATAATAATTATTTATTATGTATAGACGAGATTAGTAAAGTTACACAAAGACAAGAAAATATAATTATAGATAATAACAATTTAATAAAATCGTTAATAGATAAAGATAGATTTGTACCAGAATCTATAAAAAATATAAGTGAATTTGAATTGGATTTTTATAATAAAAAAGTTATATATTTAGAGCAACATAGTAATTATAGCAGTATTAATAGATACGAATTTAATTATAGAGAGATTAACTTTTTTAAATCAGAAATGGAATTATTAATTTCTGATTTAAAGGAATATATAGAAGATAAAAAGAAAATTGTTTTACTTTCTGGAAATGAAAATAATGCAAAGAAAATTTGCAATTTATTAGCAGAAAGAGAAATAAATTATAAATATGCTAACAAAATAGGAAATATAGAATTTGGGGAAGTTACAGTAGCATTAGGCGGATTATCGGCTGGATTTGAAGATTATGATAGCAAATTATTAGTTATTAGCATGCAAGACAGTTTTGAAGAACCAAAGAAAAAAAGAAAAACCAATAATATATTTAAACAAGGGGAAAAAGTTGTTTTTGCAGACCTAAAAAATGGAGATTATGTAGTACATAAAACTCATGGAATAGGACAATTTATTGGGGTTAGTACAATTACAGCAGATAATATAACTAAAGATTATATTAAAATAAAATATAAAAATGATGATATACTTTATGTTCCTACTAATAGTTTGGATACTGTAAGAAAATATATTGGAGGAGGAGAAGTTGCACCTAAGATTAATAAATTAGGTGGAAAAGAATGGGAAGCAACAACTAATAGAGTAAAGAAAAACCTTGAAGAAGTGGCTAAAGATTTAATAGAACTTTATGCAAAAAGGCAAAAAATAAAAGGATTTGCTTTTTCAAAAGATACACCTTGGCAAAAGCAATTTGAAGATAATTTTCCATATCAAGAAACTGATGACCAATTAAGATGTATAGGTGAAGCCAAACATGACATGGAAAATGATATGCCAATGGATAGACTTCTTTGTGGAGATGTTGGTTATGGAAAAACAGAAGTAGCAATAAGAATAGCTTTTAAGGCAGTAATGGATCAAAAACAAGTAGTGTATTTAGTTCCAACTACTGTATTGGCAAACCAACAATATGAAGAATTTAAAACAAGAATGGAAGAGTTTGCAATAAAAGTAGAATTATTAAACAGATTTAGAAGTAAAAAAGAGCAATTAGAGATTATAAAAAAACTTAAATTAGGAGAAATTGATGTAGTTATAGGAACACATAGATTATTAAGTAAAGATGTTGAATTTAAAGACTTGGGTTTATTAATAATAGATGAAGAACATAGATTTGGAGTAAGAGATAAAGAAAAAATAA
Source organism: uncultured Clostridia bacterium (assembly GCA_963560005.1). Classification (GTDB taxonomy): domain Bacteria; phylum Bacillota; class Clostridia; order TANB77; family CAG-508; genus CAG-273. Next base: position 1,990 of record CAUWNG010000076.1, on the reverse strand, counting down.
AGGAAATGAAAACTAATATAGATGTTTTATCAATGACTGCAACACCAATACCTAGAACTTTGCAAATGTCTATAGTTGGAGTTAGAGATATGTCTGTTATATACGATCCTCCTCAAAATAGGAAGCCTGTACAAACTTATGTATTAGAATATGATGAAGAAGTTATTAGAGAGGCAATAACAAAGGAATTAGAAAGAAATGGTCAGATATTTTATTTATATAATAAAGTTGAAGATATTGATAAAAAAGCAAATGGAATTTCAAACTTAATACCAGAGGCTAAAGTTGGGTTTGCTCATGGAAAAATGACTGGAAAAGAATTAGAAGAAATAATGGAAAGTTTTATAAGAAAAGATATAAATGTATTAGTATGTACAACTATATTGGAATCTGGAATAGATATACCAAATGCTAATACAATAATTGTAGAAAACGCAGACAGATTAGGTTTAGCACAGTTATATCAAATTAGAGGAAGAGTTGGAAGAAGTGACAAACAAGCATTTGCATATATAACATATAAAAGAGATAAATTATTATCTGAAGTTGCAGATAAAAGATTAAAGGCAATAAAAGAATTTACAGAATTTGGTTCTGGATTTAAAATAGCAATGAGAGATTTGGAAATTAGAGGAGCAGGAAGTATGTTAGGAGAAATGCAACACGGACATATTGAGCAAGTAGGATATGATACATATTGTAGGTTATTAGATGAAGTAATAAAAACAATGCAAGGTATAGAAGTACAAGAAGAGAAAGATGTACAAATAGATATAAATGTTTCTAGTTACATTCCTGATGAATATATTGATAATAGTAGCCAAAAAATTGAAATTTATCAAAATATAGCACTATGTAGAACAGAAGAAGATATACAAAATATAATAGATGAAATAATTGATAGATATGGAGTAATGCCAGAGGAATTAGAGAATCTTATAGAAATTGCTAGAATAAAAGAATTGTGTAGGAAAGAAAATGTTGTTAAGATTTCTCAGAAAAGAGATGGGATAGTATTTTATTATAATAAAGATAAAATGGATATGTCTAAAATTGACAATTTAATAAAAAAATATGAAATGAGATTAAAATTTTCTACAGGAATTGAACCTTATATAACATTAAAAATAGAATGTACAAGTGATAAAGATTTAATAGAACAAATAAAAGAATTTTTGAGATAGATTTGGTTAGAATAAGAATAAAATGGAAGAAAGGTTGTAAAGCATGCAAATAATAACAAGCAAAGATAATGAAACTATTAAACATATTAAGAAATTAAAAGAAAAAAAATATAGAGATGAAACTAATGAGTATATAATAGAAGGAATAAAATTAATAAAAGAAGCTATAGAAGAAAAGGTAAAAATAAAAACTATAGTTATATGTGAAGATTGTGAAAACCAAAAATATATTGATCAAAATGTTTTATATGAGATTGCAAAATACAATTGTGTATATGTAAATAGTAAAATATTTAATTATATAACTGATGTGACTAATCCACAGGGTATATTAGCTGTTGTTGAAAAAGGAGATAGTATTAATAATATAAATTACGATAAAGATATAATTATAGCACTTGACGAAATACAAGATCCTGGTAATTTGGGAACAATATTAAGAACATTGGATAGTGCAAATTTAAAACAAGTAATAATATCTAAAAATACAGCAGATCCATACAATCCTAAAGTAGTACGTTCAACAATGGGCGCAATATTTAGATTAAATATTGTTAGGGTAGAAAATATGTTAGAAACATTAGAACATATAAAAAAGAAAAAGTTTGAAATAGTAGTAACTTCATTGGATACAAAAAATAGTATATATGATATAGAGTATAAGAAAAAGGTTTTTGTAATAGGAAATGAGTCAAATGGAGTATCAAAAGAAATACAAAAAATGGCAGACAAAAAAGTAAAAATTCCAATGTTAGGAAGAACAGAAAGTTTAAATGCTTCAGTTGCTACAGGGATTATTGTTTATG
>CAUWNG010000075.1:0-8169 GCA_963560005.1 uncultured Clostridia bacterium | reverse complement strand
TCTAATGAGCCTTTTATATCTGGAGCTTCTGTAATTCCAAATTTAACTGTTATTACTTTTTCCGCTCCTAAGTTTCTTAATTCATTTGCTGGTATATTGTTTAATACTCCACCATCCACAAATTTATAATCTTCATATTCTAATGGCGAAAACACAAGAGGATAACTACAACTTGCTCTAACCGCTTTTCCTATTTCTACATCTGTAATATATTTAGGAGCATTTTCTTTAGTTTTTGCTAAATATTCTCCTTCTTTTTCTATTTCTAAAATATATTTATCATTTACAACCGAATTTGTAAATATTATTTCTTTTCCAGTTTTTATATCTACTGTTGGAATTGAAATTGGCATTGTAATATCTTTTATATATTTTATATTCTTTAATTTAGCACATTCGTTTATAGCATCTTCTATTGCTTGACCTGATATTATTCCTTCTCCTAAAATACTCTTTTTAGTTCTTATATTTGATATTAAATACTTTGGATCTGTTTTTAATATTATTTTAGAAAAGTATTTAAATAACTTTAACATTTCATCTGTAGTATATCCCATTGCATATAAACTTGCTACAATACTTCCAATACTTGTACCAGAAATTGAAGAAATTTTTATACTATTTTCTTCTAATGCTTGTAAAACTCCAATATGTGTAGCTCCTTTTACCCCTCCTCCCGAAAGGGCTAAACCTATGTTCATAATATCACTCTCCTAATACTAAAAAGTTTTAAAGTTTTTAGTATCTTACTATTAGTTTATTTATCTTACTGTTTATATAATTTTCTAATTTTGTAATAAATTCTTGAGGCTCAATTTCTTTATTTGCAACCATTTCTAATCCTTTTTCCCAACTTGCAGTTAGTTTTGGATTTAGCATGTCTGGCATAGATATTTTTACAACATCATAAATTTTTTCTCCTTTTATAGTAGGAGTAACTATTTGCGTTTTTGAATTGATTTGTATATAACTAATCCTTTCTAATTTTTTAATAATTTCTCCTCTAGTTGCACTTGTTCCAATACCTGCACCTTTTATTTGTTCCCTAAGTTCTTCATCTTCTATTAACTTTCCTGCATTCTCCATTGCCAATATTATTGAGCCAGAATTATATCTACTAGGTGGGGTAGTTTCGGATGTCTTTATTTCGTAATTTACTACTCCTATTTCTTCTCCTTTTTTTAGTTTATTTAATATATCTAAATTGTTTGTATTTTCTTCTTGTTCATTTTTATTGTTATCTTTATTTTTTACTATTTCTAAATATCCAGACTTTATACAAACTTTTCCAGATGCAAAAAAGCTTTCATTTTCTACATTAATTGTTACATTTACTTTATTAAATTCTGCTGGTGGATAAAAAATACACAAGAACCTTTTTACTATAACTTTATATATTTGTTTATGTAATTCTGGTAATTTATCAAAATTTTCATATCCTTGACCTGTGGGTATTATAGCATAATGATCAGTTATTTTACTATCATTTACATATTTTGTTTTTAATAAATTAGTAGAATATTTTTCTTCTACCATTTTGTTTATATATCCTTCTATTTCTGCATCTTTATATCCTTTAGCTATTCCATTTAAGTTTTTAGAAATAACTTTTGCAACTGCTGTAGAAAGTACTCTTGCATCAGTTCTAGGATATGTAACTAGTTTTTTTTCATATAAATTTTGTATAACTTCCAAAGTTTCATCTGGTTTTATTTTAAACCTTTTTGTACATTCATTTTGAATTTCTGCTAAATTAAATAATAAAGGTGCATTTTCTTTCACTTTTGATTTCTTAATTTCTGAAATTACTGCTTTTTTTTCTTGAAGTGATATTACAAAATCTTTTGCATCATTTTCTTTTTTAAAACCAGATTCATTATATAATTTATTTGAACCATTAAACTTTGAATTTTCTGTTACTTTCCATTCTGCATTAAATGATGATTCATTATTTCCAAATTCTCCAACTATTTTATAATATGGTGTTTTTACAAAATTTCTTATTTCTCGTTCTCTTTCTACTACCATTCCTAATACACATGTCATAACACGTCCTACTGAAATAGCAACACTCTTTTCTTCTTCCAATTCTTTTGCTGTTCTTCTACCATATATAATTGTAAGTAACCTAGAAAAATTTATTCCTATTAAATAATCTTCTTTTGCTCTTAAATAGGCAGAATCAGATAAACTATCATATTCCGATAAATCCTTTGCTTCTTCTATTCCCCTTTTTATTTCTTCTTCTGTTTGCGAATCTATCCAAATTCTCTTTCTATTTTTATTTTTTACTCCCACTTGATTTTCTACTAATCTATATATGTATTCACCTTCTCTTCCAGAGTCAGTTGCAACATATATACAATCTACATCTTCTCTAAGTAGTAAAGTTTTTACAATATTAAATTGCTTTTCTACACTTGAAATTACTTCATATTTATATTCTTTAGGCATAAAAGGAAGTGTATCTAATCTCCACAATTTATATTTCTCATCATATTTTTCTGGATATGACATAGTTACTAAATGTCCTACACACCATGTTATTATCCAATTATCTGCCTCTAAATAACCATTTTTCCTTGCTGTATTTATTTTTAAAGCTTTCCCAAATTCCATAGCAACTGATGGTTTTTCTGTTATTAATAAATTCATGCTCTTCTCCATAAATAACTACTCATATAATACTATATCCATTTCTGATGTAAAGTTCTTATTTCCATACGCAAATATAATATAAAGTTCATTTGAAGGTCCTAACATATATGTGCTCAAATTATTCATATTATACATAGCATCTTCTAAATTTCTTTTAAAAACTGAATATCCAGATTGTTCTAATATATTTGCTGCATTTGCTGCTTCGTTTACAATATCTTTAATTTTTTTCTGAACTTCATCAGTAGTTAATCCTTTATTGCTTAATATTTTTCCTATTTCTACTCTCTCACCTGTTTGTAAATCATAATTATATGTTTGTACAATTGTTCTTTGGGGATTATTTCCCTCCTTCAATAGTGATTTAATTACTATTGAAAGAATTCCATTATTTATAAATGCTACATAATCAACATTGTATATTGTTTTATATGAATTAACACTATTCATAACTTCTGCGGCTTTATCTGCAAAAAGTTCTTGTGTAATTCCATTAAATTCACTTACAACGTCTCCTGCTATATTTACAACAGGTAAATTAACATTTATTTCATAATTATCATTTGATTTTTTTATTGAATATGCTGAATATACTATATCTTTATCATTATATAATTTGTCAACATTTGATAAATCATAATTTCCTTTATTTACAGTATTGTTAAATAAATTATTAAAACCGTGTTTTTATTTCATCTTGATTTTTTTTTCTTTCTGTTCCATTGTCATTATTACCAGTATTTATAGTTGGTTCATTATTTATATTATCATCATAATCTGTTGCAATAAATTGTGCATATATAGCTGCAATAATTGCCAAAATACAAAACACTCCTATTAATATAAATATTAAAGTTCTATTTTTATTTTTCATAATATCCTCCTAATTTTTCTATAAAAATATTATATCATTTTTTTTATAAAAGTACAGGAAATTTTTGAGATTTTATAAAATTATTACACTTATATAATATATTCTTAAGAAACTTTTAAAATAGTAAAATTTATTTGACTATATGACCTTTTTGTTGTAATATATATAGTGTAAAAAACTAATTAAGATGGGAGATTTTTTAATATATGTTATGTTCAATATGTAATAAAAATACTGCTGTTATTTTTATTAATAAACAAGATGAAAATGGTAAACAATCTTTGGAAGGTCTTTGCTATGAATGTGCTAAGAAAAAAGGAATAAGTCCTATCGATTCAATGATGAAACAAGCAAATATTTCTGAAAAAGATTTAGCTGATATGACAACTCAAATTGAATCTATGATTGAAGATATGTCCCAAAATATGGATTTATCTGATGTTAATATAGAAAATACTGATGAAATAGGAGGCACTCCACAATTTGGAGCAATACCATTAGGTTCTATTTTTTCAAACATGTTTGGGCAAAATCCAAATAATGAAACAACACAAAATGATGAAAAGAAAAAAGTTAAAGTTGATAAAAAATCTAAAGATAAGAAAAAAAGAGCACTAGATACATTTGGTACAAACCTTACAAATAAAGCCAAAAATAATCAATTGGATTTAGTAATTGGTAGAGATAAAGAAATTCAAAGAATTATACAAATACTAAATAGACGTTCTAAAAATAACCCTTGTTTAATAGGTGAACCAGGTGTAGGTAAAACAGCTATTGCTCAAGGCTTAGCAATAAAAATAGCTACTGGTCGAGTTCCTGCTAAACTTTTAAATAAAGAAGTTTATTTACTAGATATGACTTCTATAATAGCCGGCACACAATTTAGAGGACAATTTGAGTCTCGTATGAAATCAATTATTGACGAATGTAAAAATTTAGGAAATATTATACTAGTAATAGATGAAATTCATAATATAATTGGAGCAGGTGATGGTGAACATTCTATGAATGCTGCAAATATATTAAAACCTTCTTTATCTAATGGAGAAATACAATTAATAGGAACTACTACTTTAAAAGAATATAGAAAATATATAGAAAAAGATACTGCTTTAGAAAGAAGATTCCAACCTGTTATAGTTGAAGAACCTTCTATAACTGATTCTATTGGAATTTTAGAAGGAATAAAAAAATATTATGAAGATTTTCATAAAGTAAAAATTTCAAATGATGTAATAAAACAAGCAGTTATTATGTCAGAAAAATACATTCATGATAGATTTTTACCAGATAAAGCAATAGATATCTTAGACGAAGCTTGTTCAAGAATAAATTTAGATAATAAAGAATTATATGACCTTGAAGTATTAAAAAATGAATTAAAGGCTGTTCAAGAAGAAAAAGAAGAAGCTGCACTTGCAGATTCAACAGAGGATTATAAAAAAGCTGCTGAATTAAAAACTAAAGAATGTAATTTAATGTCACAAATAGATGAATTAAATAGCAAAATGAAGTTAAGAAATTTAACTATACAAGATATTGCAGAAGTTATAGAGAGTTGGACTAAAATTCCTGTAAAAAAAATAACTGAAGCTGAAACTCAAAAATTATTAAATTTAGAAATTAACTTGCATAAAAGAATTATTGGGCAGGATAATGCTATTAAATCAGTTTCTAGGGCAATACGTAGAAATAGAGCTGGTCTAAAAAGTACTAAAAGACCTCCATCTTTTATATTTGTTGGTCCAACAGGTGTTGGAAAAACTGAACTTGCAAAATCTTTGGCATTCGAAATGTTTGGTAATGAAAACTCTATAATTAGAGTAGATATGTCTGAATATATGGAAAGTCATTCTACTTCTAAATTGATTGGTTCACCTCCAGGCTATGTAGGTTATGATGATGCTGGTCAGTTAACAGAAAAAGTAAAAAGACACCCATATTCTATAGTTCTTTTAGATGAAATAGAAAAAGCTCATCCAGATGTATTTAATATTTTATTACAAGTATTAGATGATGGTAGATTAACTGATGCACAAGGTAATACTGTTAGTTTTGAAAATACTATAATAATTATGACTTCTAATGCTGGTTCAAATTTAAATACAAATTCAATTGGTTTTGGAGGTAGTAATATTAGCCAAAATAAAATAATAGACACATTAAAAGAAACCTTTAGACCAGAATTTTTAAATAGAGTAGATGAAATTGTAATTTTTGATCAACTTAATAATGAACAATTGTTACATATTGTAGACTTAATGTTAGAAGATACTAAAAAAGCTTTGGCTGATAAAGATATAAAGATAAACATTTCTGAAGATGCAAAAAATTTTTTACTTGATAAAGGAACAGATATAAAATATGGTGCACGTCCACTAAGAAGAGCTATCCAAAGATATTTAGAAGATGAACTATCAGAGTTAATACTAAAATCAGAATTAAAAAATGGAAATACTGTTTCTGTAGATGTAAATGAAAATAAATTAAATTTTGAAATAAATAGTTAGGAGAATATATATGTTTAAACACGTACCAAATATTTTAACAATTATACGTTTTATATTAATACCATTTATAGTTTACTATATTACCAAAGAAGAATATGTACTTAGCTTTATACTTTTAACTTTATCTGGACTTACTGATATTTTAGATGGATTTATTGCAAGAAAATTTAATTTTATTACTAACTTTGGCAAATTAGTAGATCCATTAGCAGACAAATTAACTCAAATTTCAATTTTAGCAACTTTAGTAATATTAAAAATTATCCCTTCTTGGATATTATTTATTGTAATACTTAAAGAAGCAATTATGATTGCTGGTGCTTCTTTCTTATATGGAAAAGAGTTAGTTGTTTCTAGTAAATGGTTTGGTAAACTTGCTACAGTCTTGTTTTATATAGCAATTGTGTGTTCTTTTGGAATAAAATATTGGAATACAAGTATATATAATTCTTTAGACCCATCTTCAATTTTATTACCACAGTTTGATATATATATATATTATTTAGCATTAATTTCAACAATCTTTTCTTTAATAATGTATTTTATAACTTTCTATAAACAAGGTTATTTAAAAAAAGAAAATTTAAAGATAAAAAAAGATGAACTTTAGTTCATCTTTTTTATGTTTATTTAATATTTATAAAACTCAAAAATCATTACTCATAATCCTCTAAAGCACTATTTAGTGCTTCTTTTCCTATTAAATATATGCCCTTTCTTAAATTTTCTATATCTATTTCTGGTAAATATTGTGTTTGTATTTCTGTATCATTTTTTAAAGTTTCTTTACCATTTTCATTTACAGTATATATTGCAATTACTCCATTATGTTCTTTTAGAACATAATGTTCATTACAAAAACCCTCTTCTTCTTTATATAAAACTATTTCCTCTCTTGAATATCCCTGTAAGTCCCAATTAGGATACTTTTCTTTTATTTCTTTTTCGTTTTTATTAACTAATTCTATATCTACATCTTCAATTTCCTTTATTATATGGTCACAACCCTTATAATAAGTTTTTTTTATTATTGAAGCTGAAGGCAAAATATTATCATTTTCTGCTGAAGATGTTTCCACAATATTAACAACATTATTGTTAATATCTTGCTCTTCTGCTAATTGTTTATCTTCTATCATATTACTATCTAAAGTATTATCCTTGTTATTGGTAAATATAGCAAAACTAATTCCCAATAATAATAATAAAGCAATTACCATTATTATAATATAAACTTTTTTCATAATGCTAATTCATCCCTTTCTTCACTTTTATTATTATTATGGTTTAAAATTGTCAAATTTATACATTAAATTTTAATTTTTATTTTTCTTAAATTTAATTTTTGTATTAATCTTAATTTTTAGTTTTTTATTGACTTGTATAATAATTTCCCCATTTTTATCTGTTCTAAATATTTTACTTCCATATCCGCTCTATTCTTTTTAAAACTCCTAAATTCGGATGCCCAAATTTATTATTTTCTCCTACACCTATTAATGAAATTTTTGGATTTACAAGTTTTAAAAAAGATTCAACTGTAGATGATTTAGAACCATGATGTGCCACTTTTAAAATATCTGCATTTAATTTATTTGTTTGTGAATAAAGTTTTGTTAACTCCTTTTCTGCTATTTCTTCCACATCTCCTGTAAATAATACTTTAAACTTTTTATATACTAATCTTGCAACAATCGAATTATTATTTAAAATATTTTCACTTATTAGATTATTAGTTGGAAATAAAATTTCCAAAAACATATTTTTCTCTATATTTATCCTATCTCCTGCTTTTACATAAATAGTCTTAAACTTTTTTCTTTTACTTATTTCTAAAAAAGCCTTATAGTTTTCTGAATCTTTTCCTTGTTTTGAAATTAGAACGTTTTTTACTTTTAAATTTTCTAATACAGCAAACAATCCACCAACATGATCACTATCAAAATGTGATATCATCATATAATCTATTTTTGTTATATTTCTATCTAATAAATATGGTAACAAAATTTTTTCTCCTACATCAAAATTTCCTGTTTCACTTCCTCCACCATCAATTAATATATTGTTTCCCTTTGGAGATAAGATAAGAGTACTATCCCCCTGTCCTACATCTATAAAATATAT
>CAUWNG010000074.1:0-8236 GCA_963560005.1 uncultured Clostridia bacterium | reverse complement strand
ACTAAAACATAACTCTCTCTCTCTCTCTCTCTCTACAACTGCAACGGTTTCAGCTTTCATACTTATCTTTTCTCCTCTTTCTTTATTTTTTTCAAAACTTAAATTTTGATTAAGAAGACTTTTCGAAATTCATGATTTATCCTTTTATGTTTGTTCATTACATTTCCATTGAATTTTGACAATCTTAAAATTTTAAATGTTTCTCAACTAGCATAGTTAAATTTTATATTAACTAATTTTGATTGTCAATATTAACTATGATAATCTTTGCAAATTGTGGAAAGTTTATGTTGTACTTTTCTTTTATAACTTAGATCAATCTTACAATTCCAATTAATATTAATAACACTGCTGAAAATATACTCCATACTTTACTAGAGATATGTATTTTTTTATTTAGCTTTTCTCCTATATTTCTTCCCAATGATAAAAATATTATTTGAAATAGTGAAACTGTTACTGGAAATATTATTAAAACACTCCCCCACATTCCAGCACCTATTCCTACACTAAATGAATCTAATGATAGTGCTGTTCCTAAATATATAGCTTCTTTGCTATCTATCTTTTTTGAATTATCAAAATCTGAACTAACTGGATCTTTTATTATTTGTATTGTTATACCTAAAAATCTAATAAATAATTTATATACTCTTTTCTCATGTCGATTTTCTCTTTTTAGAGTTTGCACAAGAATTATTATTCCTATTAAAAATAATATACAACTTCCTATTATATCTGTTATTTCCTTATTAAGCATAGTACTTAAAGTATTCCCTATAAATATTGAAATACTAGATATTACTAATGAAATAATAAAAAGTATAATTTTAGCTTGTCTTGAAATAGTTATACTCCTTACACCATAAGTTAGCCCTATTCCTATTGAATCTATACTTGTAGATAAAGCAAGTAACATCAATGTTAAAATCATAAAATGCACCTCTTTATATTTTATGTAAATTTAGTATAAATGTTACAACATACTTCTCCCTTAGAGTATGCCTTAAAATACTTGCATTTTATATAAAATTAGTATAATATATAATAAGTTTAATAATTGGAGGTATTATATGGAAATTGTAGAAAAAGATTTTATGGCTGTTTTACTTGGCAGTGATATAAATACATATAGTATGGCTAGAGCCTTTCATGAAGAATTTAAAATTAAATCTCAAGTTATTGGTAAATTTTATTCAGGTCCTAGCTTTAATAGTAAAATAATTGACTTCTATGCAAGGCCTGATATTGATCAAAAGGAAGTTTTTGTAGAAGTTCTTAATAAATTTGCAAAAGAACATCCTAATAAAAAAATATTTTTGCTTGGTTGTGGAGACAATTATGTAAGACAAATAATTCAAAATAAAGACTTATTAGAATCAAATTTTATTATTCCTTACATTAATCAAGATTTAATGGAAAATTTAATTAAAAAAGAAAGTTTTTACGAAATGTGCAATAAATATAATATTGATTACCCAAAAACTTTTATTTATAAAAAAGATATGGGAGAAAACTTTACTTTAGATTTTGATTTTCCTATTATATTAAAACCATCTGATAGTGTTGATTATTTTGCTCATGAATTTGAAACACAACACAAAGTATATAAAATTAAAAATAAAAATGAATTAAATAAAACTATAAAAGAAATTTATAATGCTGGTTATAGTGGTACTTTAATATTGCAAGATTTTATTCCTGGTGACGACACATATATGAGAGTTATGACTGCATACTCTGATAAAAATGGCAAAGTAAAGCTTATGTGTCTTGGCCATACTATGTTGGAAGAACATACTCCACACGGAATTGGAAACCATGCAGTAATTATAAATGAGTGTAATATTGAACTTGCCAACAAATTAAAAAACTTTTTAGAAGCAATTAATTATACTGGTTTTTCAAATTTTGATATTAAATATGATGAAAGAGATAATTCTTACAGAGTTTTTGAAATTAATTTAAGACAAGGTAGAAGTAACTTTTATGTTACTGGCGCAGGATACAATTTAGCTAAATACATTGTTGAAGATTACATTTATAATAAGGATTTAAACTTTAAAATTGCAGATAACGAACATTTATGGTCAATGATTCCTTTAAAAATAGCATACACCTATGTTAAAAATCCAAACTATGTTTCTAAGATGAAAGACTTAGTAAAAAATAAAAAATATGTTAATCCTTTATTCTATAAAGGAGATAATAAACCAATGAGAATACTTAAATTAGCAAAATCTCAATTGCGTCAATTTAAAAATTTTAAAGAATATTTAGGAGATAAAAGTGAAAGAAAATAAATTAGGTATTATAGGTGGTATGGGACCAGAAGCTACTATTAATTTTTATAATAGAATAGTAAAACATACAAAATCTAATAAAGATCAAGATCATATTGATATGATTATATTAAATCATGCTTCTTTAATGGATAGAACTTATGCTATAAAGAATAATAAAAAGTCAGAATTTTTAAATCAAATCTCTGAAGATATAAAAATATTAGAATATGTTGGTGTAAATAATATTGCCATTCCGTGTAATACCTGTCATACATTTTTAGAAGATATTCAAAAAATTACTAAAATTCCTATTATCAATATGATTGAAGAAACTTGTAAAAATATAGATAATGGACTAAAAATAGGTTTAATGGCAACCGAAGGAACTATAAGCTCTAATTTATATCAAAAGTGGTTTAATAAATTTAATATAAATTACTATTTACCAGAAAGTAGAATACAAGACAAAATAATGGAAATAATTTATAATGATGCTAAAGCTAATGGTATTTATGACAATAATAAATTTGAGATGGTACTAAAATACTTTATAAATCAAAATAATTGCGACTTAGTTATACTTGGATGTACAGAATTATCTCAATTCAAAAATGATTTTAATGAAAAAACTATAGATCCAATGGACCACTTAGTTAGAGCATCTATTGAAAGAAGTAATGGAATATACAAACTATAAAGGAATGATTATACAAATGGAAAAACATAAATTAAAATATTATATAGAAAAATTAAAAGAAAATAATTTGTTAATTGAATACAATGCAAATTCTGATGTATTAGATACACTAATAGATAAGGTATCTTATAATTCTAAAGAAGTATCTAAAAACACTTTATTTGTATGTAAAGGTTTAAAATACAAACCAGAATACTTAGATTCTGCTATTAATTTAGGAGCAATTATTTACATTGCTGAAACACATAATATTACAAGAAAAGATTTTCCTTATATAATTGTTAATAATATTCAACAAGCTTTAGCATTAGTTTCATGTATTTTTTATGATTTTCCTTCAAAGGAAATAAATATGATTGGTATTACTGGAACAAAGGGAAAATCTACTACTGCTTACTATATTAAAAGTATCTTAGATAATTATATGATTGATTTACACCAAAAAGATACAGCTATTATTTCATCAATTGATACTTATGATGGAGTAATAAATAAAGAATCTCTTCTTACAAGCCCTGAATCTTTAGAATTACAATATCATATAAAAAATGCTGTAAATTCAAATATAAAAAATTTAGTTATGGAAGTAAGTAGTCAAGCCCTAAAATTGTCTAGAGTAGGCAATATTATTTACGATATATGCGCTTTTTTAAATATTTCGGAAGATCACATAAGTTCTATAGAACATCCAAATTTTGAAGATTATTTTAACTCAAAATTAAAAATATTTGATCAAGCAAAAACTGCCATTGTAAATTTAGATTGTGATTATTCTGATATTATTTTAAAAGTTGCTCAGAAATGTAATAATATAATAACATTTGGTACAACTCCTTGTGCAAATGTATATGGCTACAATATAAAAAAGGAAGGTCATAATCATATTAAATTTAGAGTTAAAACTCCTTATTTTGATGAGGACATGCTTTTAACAATGCCTGGGTTATTTAATGTAGAAAATGCACTTGCAGCTATTGCTATAGCTGTTTCTATGAATATTCCTTATAAAAATATCTTTGATGGTCTAAAAATTGCAAGAGCAAGTGGCAGAATGGAATCACATTCTAGTAAAGATGGTAGCATAATAGTTATAGTTGACTATGCTCATAATAAATTGAGTTTTGAAAAATTATACAAATCTACTAAACAAGAATATCCAGATAGAAAAATAGTTACTGTTTTTGGTTGTCCTGGTGGTAAAGCACAAATTAGAAGAAGAGATTTAGGAACTCTTGCAGGAATTAATTCAGACATAAGCTATCTTACTGCCGAAGATCCTGGTCCAGAAGATACAGTTAGTATATGCAAAGAAATTTCTAATTATATAAAAAAAGAATCTGGAAAATATAAAATAGTAGAAGATAGAGGAGAAGCTATAAAAGAAGCTATTTTAGAAAATCCCAACAGTGTTGTTTTAATCACAGGAAAAGGAAATGAAACTAGACAAAAATATGGTACTAAATATGTTAAATGTTTAACAGATACACAATATGCAGAAAAATATTTAAAAGAATATGAAAAAAATAAAGATAAAAAAATCGAGTAAAACTCGATTTTTTTTATGAGGCTAATTTTATAGATAATAACTTACTTATTCCATTTTCCTCCATTGTTACACCATATACAGTATCAGCTGCTTCCATAGTTCCTTTTCTATGTGTTATTACTAAAAATTGTGTATCTTTGCTAAATTTTTTTAAATATTCTGCAAATCTATATACATTAACATCATCAAGAGCAGCTTCTATTTCATCTAAAATACAAAATGGTGCAGGATTTATTTTTAATATTGCAAAAAGTAATGCTATTGCTGTAAAAGCTTTTTCTCCTCCAGAAAGTAACATCATATTTTGCAATTTTTTACCTGTTGGTTGTATTTTTATTTCTATACCACATTCTAAAATATTTTCCTCATCTTCTAATATAAGTTCTGCTTTTCCTCCACCAAATAATTCTATAAATACTTCATTAAAATTTTTATTTATTATTTCAAATTTTTCTTTAAATTGCACTTTCATTGTCTCTGTCATTTCTTGGATTACTTTCCTTAACTTTCCTACAGTATTTTCTAAATCTAATCTCTGTTCATTCATAAAGTCATATCTTTCTTTTGTTTTTTTGTATTCTTCTATTGAATCTATGTTTATACTACCCAAATCTTTTATTTTTCCTCTAAGTTCATTAACTTGTTTCTGAGCAACTGCTACATTATCTGGTTTTTTATATTCTGTTACATTATTTGGGGTTAATTCATATTCTTCCCATAAATTATTTATCAATGCTTCTATATCTTGATTAATTTTTTGCTTTTTTACATCCATTTTTATAATTTGGGATTTTAACTCTTCTAGTATTAAAAGTTTTTCCGAAATATCTTTCTCTGATTTTGTTAATCTATCATTTTTATCTACTCTATTGCTTTTTAATTTCTCTATTTCTTTACTACTATCTTGAATTTCTGTTTTTATCGATTCTATTGTTTCTTCTAATTCTAAAATTTTTTGTTCTAATTCTTTGCTTTCTAATTCTAATTGTTTTAAATTATTGTTTTTATTTTCTATACTTTGTTTGTTGTTTTGTATATCTTGGTCTATTCTTTGTAATATTTCGTCAATAGAATTTCCACTCTCATCAAAAGAACTTACAGAAATTTTTAAATTAGTAATATCAAGATTTAAATCATCTATGTATTTTTGATTATCTTTATTTGATAAAGCAAATTGTTCTACAACAGTATTTAGTTCTTTTATTTCTAAGTCTAATTTATTTATTTGCTTCTCTTTTTCTTGTTTTAAATTAATAGCCTCTTGTTTTTGCTTTTCTATTAAAATTTCTTCTTCTTTTTGACTGTTTAATCTTTCCTCCAATTTTAAAATTTTTTCTTCTATTGAAAGCATTTTCTGTTTTTCAGTAGCATACAAAATATCTATTTCTTGTAAATTCTTTTCTAATCTAGCCGTTTCTTCTATTACTTCTGTAATTGATATAGAATATTTTTCTTTTTCTTCTGTTACCTTATTTAACTTACTTTTTAATTCTTGTAATAATTTTTCTAATTCATCTATCTCTCTACTTCTGCCTATTATATTTACAGTTTTTTTAGTTACACTTCCACCTGAAATTGCTCCAGAAGTGCTTATAATATCACCTTTTAAAGTTACTATCCTGAAAGCATTAGAATTAGTCTTAGCTAGTGCAATTGCAGAATCAATATCTTTAACAATTACAGTTCTTCCCAATAAATTTAATACTATCTGTTCATATTTTTTATCACATTTTACTAAATCAGAAGCAATTCCAACTACACCCTCTACATTATTTTCTATAACCTTTTCTAATCTTTTTCCTTTTATAGATGAAACTGGCAGAAATGATGCTCTTCCTAAATTATTTACCCTTAAATACTCTATTAACTTTTTGGCATCTTCTTCTGTATCTGTTACTATATTTTGTAAAGTTTGACCCAAACACATTTCTATTGCTAATTCATAATCTTTGTCAACAGAAATTAAATTAGCAAAAATTCCATTCACGCCTTTTTTTAATTTTTCATCTTTCTCACATTCTTGCAATAAAGACTTTACACTTTTGGTATAACCTTCTTTTTCTTTTTCGGTTTCAACTAAAAATTTATATCTTGAATCTTTTAATCTTATTTCATAACTTAATTTATTAATTTCATCATCAAATTCTTTTATTCTATTCATGCAATTATCTTTTTGGTTAGTTTTTTCTTTTAGTTCTTGTTCTGCATCATCTTTTCTTTTTTCTATGTTATAAAAAACTTGAGATAATTCTTGCTTATTATTTCTTTCTAAATCCAATTCAGAAATTACAGACTTTTTTTCTTCTTTTAATTGTTTCTCTCTTTTCTGTAAATTTTCATATATTGCTTCTTGCATATTTATTTGATTTGAAATTTCATACTTATTATCTATATCATTTTCTATTTTCTTCTTTTTTTCTTCTATTTCTAATTCTTTATCTGTTAAATTCTTAGTTAATTCTTGTAATTCTTTTTCTTTTTCTTTAAGCTCTTTCTCAAACTTTTCTTTATTAGTACTTAAATTAGTCTTTTTTTCTATTTTTTGTTTTCTTTCCTCTTCGAGTTCATATATTCTTGAATTTGTTTCTATAATTTCCTTTTCTATTCTTTCTTTATTTATTCCATTATTTTGTATTCTTTCTTTTGAAATTCCTATCTCTGAATTTATTCTTTCTATTTTGTTGCTACTTTCAAAACCTATATTCTGCATTTCTTCTATTTTTTCTGTAATATTGTCTATTTCTTGCTTTAATTCTTCTTTAATTTTTTGTAGATTTTGCATTTTCATGTCTTCTTGCTCTTTTTGAGAATTTATAATTTCCTCGTCACTAAGTAATTGTTGCAATTTCTCTTTATATTGTGAAATATTAAACACAAATAATCCTACTTCTATATTTTTTAGTTCTTCTCTAAGCTTTAAAAACTCTTTTGCTTTTTCTGCTTGAATATGTAAAGGTTCAATATTAGCTTCTATCTCTGTTAATATATCATTTATTCTAAGTAGGTTTAATTTTGTTTGTTCCAATTTTTTTTCTGATTCTTGTTTTCTTGTTCTATATTTTACAATTCCTGCTGCTTCTTCAAATATATGTCTTCTATCCTCTGATTTATTGCTAAGAATTTCATCTATTTTTCCTTGTCCTATAATACTATATCCATCTTTTCCAATACCAGTATCCATAAATAACTCTAAAATATCTTTTAATCTACATGGAGTCTTATTTATATAATAACCTGTTTCTCCACTTCTAAAAATTTTCCTTGTTACTGTTACTTCTGAATATTCTATAGGTAATTTTCCATCTGTATTATCTATAACAATTGAAGCTTCTGCAAACCCTAAAGATTTTCTAGCTTGAGTACCTGCAAATATTATATCTTCTGATTTTGAACCTCTAAGAGATTTCATACTTTGCTCTCCTAATACCCATCTAATTGCATCTGATATATTACTTTTTCCCGAACCATTTGGTCCAATTACAGCTGTAATCCCCGGTTTATATTCTAAAATAGTTTTATCTGCAAAGGATTTAAATCCTTGTAATTCTAATCTTTTTAAATACACTTTTTGTCCCACCTAACTTATTTATAATATGTTTAAATTATATATTAAAAATCTACTAAAATCAACAAAAAAAGTGCATAAAAAGAACATATCTATGAAAGAAATGTGATAATGTCTTAAGTAATGAAATAAGAAAATGTCCC
>CAUWNG010000073.1:0-8419 GCA_963560005.1 uncultured Clostridia bacterium | reverse complement strand
AGTTAAAATACTATTTTTAGGGTGTCCTAATCAAAAACTATTGACATATCTTTTTGCATATTATTACTTTTATATGAATATATTTTAATATAATTTTATTTTTAGGATTTTTTATGAAATGTTTTTTAGATGTTTTTAAAGGTATAGCTCTTGGTGCTGGTGCAATTTTGCCTGGCATAAGTAGTGGTGTTTTATGTGTAATATTTGGTATTTACGAAAAATTAGTTAATAGTATTTTAAATTTTTTTAAAGATATTAAAACTAATATTAAATTTCTATTTCCATTAGTTTTGGGCGGTATTATTGGAATATTAATTTTTGGAAATATTCTTAAATATTTATTCTATGCATATCCTACTCAAACTAAATTTAGTTTTATTGGACTAATATTAGGAAGTATTCCTATCTTATTAAAAAAAGCTAATAAACCTAAAGGCTTTAGATTGCATTATATTTTATATTTATTAATTGCATTTTTTATAGGATTTATGTCTATAAAACTAGAAAATCTTGGTATTTCTTTTATATCAGGAAGCTTTAGCAATAATACTATATTTTTAATTTTAACAGGTTTTTTTATGTCAGTGGGAGTTGTTGTGCCTGGTGTTAGTAGTAGTGTTATATTAATGTCACTTGGAATCTATGATATGTATCTAAATGCTATTTCCACTATGTATTTACCTGTACTCATTCCAATGGCAATTGGAGTAATTATTGGAGGACTTATATTTTTAAAAATCATTCAGATACTATTAAATAATTATTTTCCTCAAACATTCTATACTATAATTGGATTTGTTATAGGTTCTGTTTTTATTCTGTACCCTGGATTAACTTTTAATTTTGAAGGACTTATTTCTTTAACTTTATTTGTTATATGTTTTTTTATTGCTTTGCAATTTGAAAAAATTGACAATACATAATATAACTTTAAAAACTCAACCTATAAAAAATACACTCCAAAATTTCAACTTTTTATTCAGCATTTTGGGTGTATTTTTTATTTAACTTATTATTATTTTTTTCTTCTTAATATCCATCCTTTTTCTACTTTTATTGGTATTTCAATTTTTACTGTTTGACCTAATTTTCCTGGATTTATATATTGTATTTCTTCATTTGTTTCTGTATCCCATAATTTGGTTATATTAAATTTTTTAGTATCAATACTGTTTGGAATTATAATTTCTAGTTCATCTCCAACATTTAACTTGTTCTTTATTTCTACTACAGTTTTTCCATTTACAGTTTCTAATACTTTGGCTCCAAATTCATAATTTGGATTATACTGTTTACCTTCATACTCTTGAAAATCTTTATTATTTCTATCATTAAAATAAAATGTTGTTAATCCTCTTGTTTTAGTTTTTTCTAGCTCTGATAAATACTTAGTATAATCATAATTTTTTGGATCTTTAATATAATCATCTATTGCGTTTCTATATGCATTTACCACAGATGCTAGATAATATTCCGTTTTTAATCTTCCTTCTATTTTTAAACTATCAATTCCCATCTCTATCATTTCTGGAATTTCTTTTATTAAACATAAATCTTTTGCTGAAAATATATAAGTTCCTTTTTCGTCATGTTCAACAGGCATTAAATTTCCTGGTTTATTAGCTTCTTCTACATAAACATTATATGCCCATCTACAACTTTGTGCACAATCACCTAAATTTGCACTTCTTGAAGCTAAAAAATCACTTAGAAAACAACGTCCAGAATAAGCAAAACAAATAGCACCATGCACAAAAATTTCTACTTCTAAATCATCTGGCTTATTTTCCATTATATTTTTTATTTGTTCCTTATTTAATTCTCTACCTAATATTACCCTTTTTGCCCCATTTTTATACCAAAAATTACTACTATGGTAGCTAACAGTATTAGCTTGTGTACTTATATGTACATCAACATTTGGTGCATATTCTTTTATTATATCAATTACTCCTCCATCAGAAGCTATTATTCCATCTGCTCTTAACTCATTTAGCATTTTTGCTTGTTTTTTTATTTCGTCATAATTGTCATCAGATGCATATATATTAATAGCAGCATATACTTTTTTTCCAATACTATGAGCATATTCTATTGTTTTAGCTAAATCATTATCATCAACTTCTGCTCTACTTCTTAGAGATAGTGCAGCAGTTCCACAATACACAGCATCTGCCCCATACATAAAAGCTGTTTTAGCTTTTTCTAAAGAACCTGCTGGTGCTAATAATTCTGGTTTTTTCATTTTTTATTTCATTCCCTTCTATTAGTATAAATACTTTTATTTGTACTTTACCTCTTGAAACTGTTTATTAATTATGATAAATTTATATAATAAATTATTTTACCAAAAAAATAATAAAATGTCAAAAAGGATGTGAATTATATTGTCTTTTATAGAATTTAAAAATGTATGTAAAGTTTATGGTAAAGGAGAAAATACCGTTAACGCTCTAAACAATGCTAGTTTTAATATAGAAAAAGGAGAACTTGCTGTTATTTTAGGTGCTTCTGGTGCAGGTAAAACAACTGCCCTAAATATTTTAGGAGGAATGGATTCTCCAACTTCTGGTTCTGTTATTGTAGATAATAAAGAAATTACATTTTTTAAAGAAAAACAACTATGCAAATATAGAAGAGAAGATGTAGGTTTTGTTTTTCAATTTTATAATTTAGTTCCTAATTTAACTGCTATAGAAAATGTTGAATTAGCTTCACAAATATGTAAAGATAGTTTTAATTCTCTTGATGTTATAAAAAAAGTAGGACTTGAACATAGAACCAAAAACTTTCCAGCACAACTTTCTGGTGGTGAACAACAGCGTGTTGCAATTGCAAGAGCTATTGCCAAAAATCCAAAGTTACTACTTTGTGATGAACCTACTGGTGCTCTTGATTACAATACAGGGAAACAAATTTTACAACTTCTTCAAGACACCTGTAGAAAAGATAATATTACTGTTATAATTATTACTCACAATCAAGCTATTTCTGCTATGGCTGATAAAGTTATACATTTTAAAAGTGGAACTGTTACTAACACACAATTTAATTTAAACCCAACACCAATTTCTGAAATTGAATGGTAATATTTTTTGTATTTTAAGAAAGGATTGTTATTAATATGGAAAATACTAATAGAATTAAACTTTCAAGGCTAAATACTTGCATTTTATATTTCTTTGTATTTGCATTTATAGGCTGGTTATTAGAAACTTTTTACAGTTTATATGAATTAGGTCATTTTACTAAAAGAGGCTTCCTATTAGGTCCTATATGCCCAATATATGGTTTTGGAGCGCTTATCTTAATACTATTTTTTAGTAAATATAAAAATAATAATTTAAAACTATTTTTCTATTCAGCTATTGTTTTCTCACTATTTGAATATTTAGTAGGATTTGGATTGGATGCTTTATTTGGATTAAAATTTTGGGATTATACCAATGAATTTTTTAATTTAAATGGTCGTATAAGCATATTCTTTTCATTCGCATGGGGAATTATTGCAATAATATTTATTAATCATTTATATCCATTTATAAAGAAGAAAATAAATATATTGCTATCAAAAATACCTTATAAATTTCAAATATCTTTCATAAGAATATTATTTATAGTATTTTTTACTGATACTATTGCATCTTGTATTAGATATATTGTATAGACAAATTAGTAAAAAAGTATTATAATATAATTACGTAGTAAACATTTCTTAGTAATAAGGAGGTTATGTTATATGTCTAAACAAATGATGAAAAATGAAAAACTTGAGACTTTTTATCTTAATGATAAAATTCAAGACGAAAGTGAATACATAAGTCAATTTTCACCTAGTGAAAGAAATATGATCATTAAGGTTAAAAGTGAAAAAGACAGGAGGAAAAAATATGTCTATACAGAGATCTCAAGAAATAGCAGATAACTATGAAGAAAGAAAGTGGCGTTTAAAATTACAAAATGCTATTAAAGCAAATGATGACCAAGAAATAGCAAAATTACTTTTAGAGGGAGACCTTAACGCATACGAATATGATAATATAACATCCTTAAAAGATGGAATCCTTATATAGGATTCCATCTTTTATTATTTATAGAACTTTATTTTTAATCTTTTAATTTCCTTGCTATTGCCAAACCGTCTCCCACTTCTAAAATATTGGTTTCCAGATTTGGATTTTCTTCTAATTCTTTTAAAAATTCTCTTAAATTTCTAACAGCAGTACGTTGTTTATGTTTGTTATAATCCCCTAAAACATATCCCTTATATAAAACATTGTCAGCTAATATTATTCCAGTTTTATTTAACATTCTCAATGCTTCTTTAAGAAATATTGGATACTTTCCTTTTGCTGCATCTATAAATATAACATCATATTTATTATTTAAAGTTGGTAATATTTCCACTGCATCTCCAAAATATATATTAATTTTATCTTCCACTTCTGCTTTCTTTATATTCTCTTTAGCTTTAAGTACTCGTTCTTCTTCTCTTTCTATTGTATCTATATTACCATCTTTTTGTAAATATTCAGTAAAGCATATTGCCGAATATCCAACAGCAGTACCAATTTCCAATATTTTTGTTGGTTTTTTATCAATTAAAATTTTTGATATTTCGTTAAGTGTATCATCCATTATAATTGGTATTTTATTTTCTAATGCTTCTTTTTTTATTTTTTCTAATTCACATTTATTCATTTACTATGCCTGTGTTCTCCTTGCTTCTCTTTCTCTTGTTTTATTATCTAGAATTTTTTTTCTAAGTCTTAAATTTTTTGGTGTAATCTCTACCAATTCATCTTCTTGTATAAATTCTATTGCTTTTTCTAATGATAATTGGATTGGTGGAACTAAACGAAGTGCATCATCTGAACCTGAAGCTCTAGTATTAGTCAAATGTTTTTCCTTACATACATTTATTGATATATCTTCATTTCTTGAATTTATACCTACTATCATTCCTTCATAAACTTCAACACCAGCACCAATAAATAGTTCTCCTCTTTCTTGTGCATTATACAAACCATAAGTTATAGATGTACCTTGTTCGAAAGCTACAAGTACTCCTCTTGTTCTTGCCATTATTTCTCCCTTATATGGTTCGTAAGAATCAAAAGTACTATTCATAGTTCCTTCACCTTTAGTGTCTGTTAAAAATTCAGTCCTATATCCTATTAATCCTCTTGCAGGTATTTTAAATTCAATTTTAGTATGCCCTGCTTCTGCTGGTTCCATATTTTTCATTTCTGCTTTTCTTCTACCCAATTTTTCTATAACATTTCCTATACAATCATCTGGAACATTTACAACCAAATTTTCTACTGGCTCACATTTTACACCATCTATATCTTTAAAAATAACTTTTGGTCGAGAAACTAATAATTCAAAACCTTCTCTTCTCATTGTTTCAATTAATACAGATAAATGCAATTCACCACGTCCACAAACTTCAAAACTATCTGGTGAATCTGTTTCCTTTACTCTTAAACTTACATTTCTTTCTAATTCTTTAAGTAATCTATCTCTAATATGTCTTGATGTAACAAATTGTCCTTCTTTTCCAGCAAAAGGACCATTATTTACACTAAATGTCATAGAAACTGTTGGTTCATCTATATCTACAAAATCTATTTTTTCTGGATTATTTATATCACAAATTGTATCACCAATATTTATATCAGGAATACCAGAAATGCAAACTATATCACCTGCTAATACACTTTCCGTTTCTGTTCTTTTTAATCCAATATATGTAAATAATTTTGCAATTTTTCCTTGCTCTGTTTTATCTTTTTTACATACTGCAATACTTTCTCCTGCGTTAATAGTTCCACGTTCTACTCTTCCTACTGCTATTCTTCCCAAATATTCATCATATTCTATATTTGATACCAATAATTGCATAGTACCATCTATATCACATTTAGGAGATTCTATATTCTTTATAATTGTATCAAAAATACAATTTACATTATCAGTTTCTTCTGATAAATCTAGTTTTGCAATTCCATTTTTTGCAGAAGCATATATTACTGGAAAATCTAATTGTTCGTCAGTTGCATTCAATTCTATAAATAATTCTAAAACTTGATCTACAACTTTTAATGGATTTGCACCTGGTCTATCTATTTTATTTATAACTACTATTGGTTTCAAATTTAATGCTAATGATTTTTTTAGAACTTCCCTAGTTTGTGGCATTGGACCTTCAAAAGCATCAACTAATAATACAACTCCATCAACCATTTTTAAAACACGTTCTACTTCTCCACCAAAATCTGCATGTCCTGGAGTATCTACTATATTTATTTTTATTCCATCATACATAACAGATGTATTTTTAGATAAAATTGTAATACCTCTTTCTTTTTCCAAAGCATTTGAATCCATTACCCTATCTTGCACTTGTTCATTCTCTCTAAATATATGACTTTGTTTTAAAAGTGCATCTACTAAAGTAGTTTTACCATGATCTACGTGAGCAATTATTGCTATATTTCTTATCTTTTCGTTGTTCATATTTTATTCCCCTTTATACAAATTTTACGTTAAAAAATGTCGCTTTTGTTCCCAAAGAACATTGCAACATTTTACAAATATTAACTTTATAAATTATAATCCCAAATCAAAGATTTGTCAACTAATTTTACATAAAACATTACCCATTATTCTGCAATTCTATTATATTATTCATTATATCTTCACTTACTTTTTCTAGTACTTCTTTTTCTGGCTTATTTGATTTATATTCACTAAAATCCAATGGTTTACCATAATTTAAAGTAACTTTAGAAAATGGTTTATATTCCCCACTTATTCCTACAGGTACTACTTGTACACCAGTTCTAATTGCTAAATATGCCGTTCCATTTTGTGCTTTTCCATTTTTCTTAAGTCCATTTCTTGTCCCTTCTGGAAAAATTGCTAAAATATTATTTTCTTTTAAAATTTTTAAAGAATATTTCATAGATTCAATATCCATTTTTCCTCTTTTAACTGGAAATACATTCATTTTTCTTCCAAACCACTTTATAAATGCATTTTTAAATAATTCCACTTTTGCCATCATATATAGCTCTCTTTTAGTCATTGCATATAAAAATACAGGATCCCAATTTGAACTATGATTTGCACATAAAATATATGGTTTTCCTTTTTCTATATTTTCTTGTCCTTTTACTTTTACTCTAAAAAATATTCTTAAGAAAATGTATACACACCCTTTAACAAAACATCTAACCATTATTTACTCCTTCTCTTTTTATCACATATTATATTTTTCACTCTTTTTACAACTTGTTCTATAGTTAAATTAGTTGTATCTATAACAATTGCATCTTCTGCTATTTTTAATGAACCTATTTCTTTGTTTTTATCATTTTTATCTCGTAATCTAATATTTTCTAATACCTCTTGATATGTTGTATTTATTCCTTTTTCTACATTCTCTTTGTATCTTCTTTTTGCTCTTTCTTCTTCTGATGCATCTAAATATATTTTTACATCTGCATTAGGAAATACATAAGTTGTAATATCTCTACCTTCCATTATAACATTGCTATTTTCTGCCATTTTTCTTTGTAAGTCAACCATATTAAATCTTACTTCTTTAATTGCTGATATCTGTGATACTAATGCCGATACTTCTTTACTTCTTATTTCTTTAGTTACATTTTTGTTATCCATGTATACTTCTTGATTTCCGTTATTATTTTGAAGCCTTATATCTATGTTTTTTGAAATATCTATAATTTTTTCTGGCTCATTTATGGAAACACCATTTTTTATAGCTTTAAGAGTAACACATCTGTAAGTAGCACCAGTATCTATATTTATAAATTTCAATTCATTTGCTAAAATCTTTGCAACAGTCCCTTTTCCAGTTCCTGCTGGTCCGTCTATTCCTATAATAAATGGCATTTATTGTTCCTCCTTTTTTTCTTCAACTTTTTCTGGCATATTTATTCCTTTTGCTAGTATTGTAACATTTTGTACATTCATAGTTGTTAATCTTTGTATTTCTTTTTTTGTTTTCTCTTTAAAATCTTTTAAAGTTGTTATAACATTAAATCCATAATTAATTATAACTTCCATATAAATATTTGGACCTTCTGGTGTACTTTCAACTCTTGTTCTTATTACTTTATGTATTGCTTCTGTTTTAGTAGCTAAATATTCAGCTATTTGCCTAAATACTGTATCCGAAATTGTAAAATTTCCTAAATAACTAAAAGTAGGTCTTATTATAGATTTTTCTGATATATATGGTTCATTTCCCTTACCTTTAAATTTGAAAATTTGTAAAGGATCTAATATATACCCTGCAAAATCCTTCCTTATTTCAAATGTAGGAACTGGTATAACATGTTTTCCTTCTGTTACCCTAATTCTCCTTGCTTTTTCCATTTCTTCTTCT
>CAUWNG010000072.1:0-8683 GCA_963560005.1 uncultured Clostridia bacterium | reverse complement strand
TAGATTCATAAGTGTTTTATTAACCATTTTCACCAACCATGGTCTCTCTATAATAAAATTGTACTTATTACTATTCTTTCATAAAACGCTTTTTTATATTATGTTCTACATTATATCATAATATGTATATAAAAAGCAATATGTTTAAAAAACTTGTAATAAACTTTACAGTTTTTTCAATATTTGGTATAGAAACCAAATAAATGAATATAATGTATATAAAAAGAATTATACTTTTGAAGGGATTGAAATAAAAATGAATAGTGAAGAATATATAAAAGAAAAACTTATAACAGATAAAACAGAAGAAGAAAAAAGATTAGAATTAATTATAAGTATAATAAAAACTAAAAGAGAATTAGAAAATAATAATAAAAACTTTGAATATGCAGAAGAAGGATTAATAGATTATTATTCATACCAAATAAAAGCAGATCAAGCAAAATTAGATTATCTAGTAAAAAAAGCAAAAGAAAAGGGGATAATTTTAGATATGATAAACGAAATATATTTAAATAAAAATAAAGTTATATAAGTAATATTTGTCCGAATTTAATCATAATTATTTAATATATAAATATTTATATAGGGAATGGTGATTGATTTGGATTTTAATGTAATAATAACATTTATAGTTTGCATATTATTTTTATTAATTTTAGGAAAGATATTTGTACTTCCATTTAAAAGTATAATGAGATTAATTGGTAATTCAATAATGGGGGGGCTTATTATATATATTATAAATCTTATAGGTGGATTGTGGGGATTCCATATAGGATTAAATTTAATAACATCTATTTTTGTTGGAATATTAGGAATACCAGGAGCTATTTTGCTAATTATACTAAAGCTAATAATTTAAAAAATGCGTTTAAAAAACAAAAAATTTTAAACGCATTTCTAAGGTTTATTCAACTGTAACAGATTTAGCAAGATTTCGTGGCTTATCAACATCTAATCCCTTATTTTTTGAAATATAATAAGATAATAGTTGTAGTGGTACAACAGATAAAATAGGAGAGATTAGAGGATTTGTATTTGGTATGTTTATAACAAAATCAAAATGTTTATTTGCTAAATTTTGGTTTGTTACAACAAGAGTTTTTGCTCCACGTGTAATTACTTCTTGTATATTGCTAATTGTTTTTTCTACTAAATTTGGGTCTGTTAAAATACTTATTACAGTAATACCATTCTCAATTAAAGCAATAGGTCCATGTTTTAATTCACCAGCAGAGTATGCTTCAGAGTGAATATAAGAAATTTCTTTAAGT
Organism: uncultured Clostridia bacterium; assembly: GCA_963560005.1. Classification (GTDB taxonomy): domain Bacteria; phylum Bacillota; class Clostridia; order TANB77; family CAG-508; genus CAG-273. Next base: position 7,406 of record CAUWNG010000072.1, on the reverse strand, counting down.
TTTAAAGAGCCTTCCAATGCTACATTATAGTCAGTACCTCTACCTAAAAAGAACATATCTTTTTGAGTGTATACTTTTTTTGCAAAGTCTTTTATAGGTTCTATTTGGTCTAATATAGTTTCAACTTTAACAGGAAGATCTAATATATCAAATTTTAAATCATTTAATATATTAGAAGGAGTAGAATTTAGTATTTCTGCAAAGTAAATTGCAAGTGTTACTAACAATACTACTTGTGATGTATATGCTTTTGTAGAAGCAACAGCAATTTCAGGACCAGCATGAGTATAAATATTATAATCTGCTTCACGAGTTATAGAACTGCCAATCACATTAGAAATAGCTAGAGTTTTTGCACCTTTTGTTTTTGCTAATTTTAATGCTGCAATTGTATCAGCAGTTTCTCCAGATTGGCTTATGTAAATACACAAAGTTTTATTATCTATAATAGGATCTCTATATCTAAATTCTGAGGCAATATCTACAGTAACAGGAATTTTGCAAAGCTTTTCTATTGCATTTTTTCCAACCAATCCAGCATGCATAGCAGTACCACAAGCTACTATATATATTTTATTTATACTTTGTAAATATTCTTTAGATAGAGATAAATCATCAAAAGAACATAATTCATTTAATTGTAATCTTGATCCAATTGTTTCTCTTATAGAATTTGGTTGCTCAAAAATTTCTTTAATCATGTAATCTTCAAAACCATCTTTTTCTGCTGCAGATGCATCCCATTCAATATTTTTTATAGCTTTTGAATGACTTACTAAGCTACTATCATAGAAATTAATATGGTCTGTATATATTTCGGCATATTCATTATCATCTAATAAATAAAAGTTTTTAGTATGAGAAAGTATAGCAGGAATGTCAGATGCTATGTAATTTTCGTTTTGTGATTTACCAATTACTAAAGGACTATCTTTTCTAACAACTATTACCCTATCTGGAAATAGAGGAGAAATTACTTCTATAGCATAACTTCCTTTCAAATCATCAACAGCAGATTTTACAGCTCTTAAAAATAGATTTTCATCTTTAATTCCATTTTTATAATAATAATGAATTAAATTAGGTATTACTTCTGTATCTGTTTGAGAAATAAAATTATAACCCTTTTCAGATAAAAAATTTCTTAATTCATTATAATTTTCAATAATTCCATTATGTACTACAGCAAAAGAATTGCTGTTATCTAAATGTGGATGAGAATTTTCTTTAGATGGTTTACCATGTGTAGCCCATCTTGTATGTGCTATACCAATAGTTCCATTTAAATTATTTATACCATCTATTTTATTTAAATTGTTAACTCTACCTTTATCCTTCATAACTACAATTTTATTATTTTCTAAAACTGCAATACCAGCAGAATCATAACCTCTGTATTCTAAACATAAAAGTCCATTAATTAATATGGGTGTGGCTTTTTTATTTCCTATGTAACCAACTATTCCACACATAAACATACCTCCTTAAATATATATAATTTTAATTATACATAATTCTATTTATAACTCTATTATATTAACACAAAACATTTAAAGTGTCAAAAAATAAAATTGTAAAAACTATGTAAGTATGTTAAAATATTTATTAGTGAATGGAGGAAATTTTATAAATGTTTAACATAGAAGCTGAGCTAAAAAAATTACCAGATAAACCGGGTGTATATATAATGCATGATAAAGATGATAAAATTATATATGTTGGAAAAGCGGTTTCACTAAGGAACAGAGTTAGACAGTATTTTAGGAAAACAAATAAGACTAAAAGAATTGAAAATATGGTTTCATTAATTGACCATTTTGAATATATTGTGACAGATAATGAATCAGAGGCTCTTATATTAGAATGTAATTTAATAAAAAAGAATATGCCAAAATTTAATGTCCTTTTAAAAGATGATAAAACATATCCATATATAAAGGTAAATGTAAAATCAGATTATCCAGATGTATATATAACAAGAAGAATTTTAAATGATGGAGCGAAATATTTTGGACCTTACGCAAGTGCAGGTGTTGCAAAGGAAATGATTGATTTTATAAAATCTAAATTTAAAATAAGACAATGTAAAACTTTTAAATATAAGGATAGACCATGTTTGAATTACCATATAAAAAAATGTTTGGCACCATGTATGGGATATGTTAGTAAAGAAGAATATAGAAATCAAATTACACAAATAATAGATCTTTTAGAAGGAAAAGTTTATAAAGTTTTAAAAGATTTAGAAGTAGAAATAAAAGAGGAAGCGGAAAAATTAAATTATGAAAAAGCAGCACAATTAAGAGATAAAAGATTGGCAATTGAAAGAATTGCGGAAAGACAAAAAGTATCAAATATATCTGAAAATGACATAGATGTTATAGGTATAGCGAGAAATGAACTTAGAATATGCATAGAAATATTTTTTGTTAGAAAAAGTAAAATGATAGGAAGAGAACATTATTTTTTAGAAAATTTAGAAGATGAAGATGATAAAGAAATTCTTTCTAACTTTATAAAACAATATTATTTAGATAGTAAGGTTATACCACATAAAATATTAATAAAAGAAAATATAGAAGATAAAGAATTAATAGAAAATTTAATAGGTGAAAGAATAGGTAGAAAAGTAGAAATAAAATTTCCACAAAAGGGTGAAAAATTAAAATTTGTAGAAATGGCAGAAAATAATGCAAAAATAACTTTAAACAATAAAGAAAAAGATAAATATATTGTTTTAAATGAACTAAAAGAAAAATTAAATTTAGAGCATTTGCCAAGAAAAATAGAAAGTTTTGATATATCAAATATTTCGGGACAATTTTTAGTTGCAGGAATGAGTGTAATGCAGGATGGAATTGTAAAAAAGAATTTAGCAAGAAGATTTAAAATAAAAACTGTATTTGGGCAAGATGATCCTAGATGTATGGAAGAAGTAATAACTAGAAGATTAAAACATTCAGTTGATAGCGAAAATGGAGGGCTTGGGAAATTACCAGATTTAATATTAGCTGATGGTGGTATTACACAAATTAGGGCTACTAAAAATGCAATTAATAAATATAAATTAAATATTCCAGTTTATGGTATGGTAAAAGACGATAAACATAGAACCAAAGCATTGATAGATGAAAATAGAAATGAAATAAAAGTTTCAAGAGAATTACTAAATTTAATTACAAATTTTCAAGATAGTGTACATAATACTGCAATAGAATACCATAGAAAATTAAGAGAAAAATCAACTACTAAATCTATACTTGATGAAGTAGAAGGTATAGGGGAAGTACGAAAAAGACAATTACTAAAAAAATTTGGAAGTATTAAAAAAATTTCTGAAGCTAGTAATGAAGAAATTGCAGAAATAAAAGGAATAAGCTTAGAACAAGCAAAGAAAATTAAAACAAGTTTACAAAAAATGTAAAAAAATGTAATACAAAAATATTCATAGAAATTATAAAAGTGAATATATATTTAATATAAATGTATATTTATGGGGGGATTTTTATGGAATATACAAAGGATATTATATTTAATGTTAAATATGATGAAGTTAAAAATACAATAGAAATAAAAGATAAGAGATACACAAGTAAAATTAAAGAAAAAATAAAAAAACATAAAGTAATTAGTGTAGCAATTATAAGTTTAATTATAGCTATTATAGGAGATTGCATATTAATAACAAGTTTTATAAATTTATGCGGACAAGCATTTTAATAAAATAAAGAAGTTAAATAAGGAGGAAAAATGAACATAGCAAAAGATTGGAAAGATTATGAAATATTAGATATGGCAAATGGTGAAAAATTAGAAAGATGGAAAGATGTTATATTAGTAAGACCAGATCCACAAATTATTTGGAAAGATAAGTTATTTCCAAATAAATGGGAACAAGCTAATGCTAGGTATGTTAGAAGTAGTAGTGGTGGAGGTCAATGGAAATACAATAAAAATGTTCCTTCAAGCTGGAAAGTAAAATATAAAGATTTAACATTTAATATAAAACCAATGGGATTTAAGCATACAGGATTATTTCCAGAACAAGCTTTTAATTGGGATTGGATGATAAATAAAATTAAAAATGAGAAAAGACCAATAAAAGTATTAAATTTATTTGCATATACAGGAGGGGCAACAGTTGCATGTAGTTATGCAGGAGCTTCTGTTTGTCATGTAGATAGTTCAAAAGGAATGGTTACAAGTGCAAAGGAAAATATACAAGCATCTGGATTACAAGATAGACCAGTTAGATATATAATTGATGATGTGGTAAAATTTGTAAATAGAGAAATTAGAAGAGGTAACAAATATGATGCTATAATAATGGATCCACCTTCTTATGGTAGGGGAACAAATGGAGAGGTATGGAAGTTTGAAGAAAATATTTCAGATTTAATAGAATTATGCATAAAAGTAATGTCAGATGATCCATTGTTTTTTTTAATTAATTCATATACAACAGGAATTTCAAGCACAGTTTTGGAAAATTTACTTTCATTATATATTCCAAAAAAATATAAAGGAAAATTTAGTTCAGGAGAAGTTGGATTACCAATGAAAGATTCTAAATTAATATTACCTTGTGGAATATATGGAAGATGGGAGAAATAAATTGTGGATAGTGTTAATGTAATATATGAAGATAACCATATAATAGTTGTAGAAAAACCTGTAAATATACCATCCCAGGGAGATAAAACAGGGGATGTAGATATGCTTACATTAATAAAAGAATATCTTAAGAAAAAATATAATAAACCAGGAAATGTATATTTGGGGTTGGTACATAGATTAGATAGACCAGTTGGTGGAGTTATGGTTTTTGCTAAAACTTCAAAAGCTGCTGCTAGACTGAGCGAAGAAGTAAGGAATAAAATATTTAAAAAAACCTATTTAGTAATAGTAAATGGAAAGTTTGGTAATAACAAAGGAATATTAGAAGACTATCTGTTAAAAAATGAAAAAAAGAATATGAGTAAAGTTGTAAAAGAAGGAACAAAAAATAGTAAATTAGCTAAACTAGATTATGAAGTACTAAAATATGATGAAAAATTGAATTTATCTGTTTTAAAAATAAATCTATATACGGGAAGACATCATCAAATAAGAGTACAATTATCAAGTAGAGATCATAGCATATATGGTGATCAGAAATATGGGGGAAGAGGACATGGAAAACAAATTGCACTTTGGGCATATAAATTACAAATAGTTCACCCAATATCAAAAGAAGAAGTTGAATTTGTTTCAATTCCTAAAAAAGAAGGTAGTTGGAAAATATTAGATGAAATTAATTTGAATTAAAATTATATAAAAATGTAATATACATATATAAAAATAAAAAAGCAATTTTTGATATAAAAAAATTGCTTTTTTACATATACAAATATAAATTGTGTCGAAAAAAGTATAATATTGTTATGTAAGGAGTGACATTAAAATATGATTGATAAATTTTGTACCTTCTTAGTAGAAAAAATAAAAAATAAAATAAAAGATATAGACGAAGAAAAAGAAATGGTTATAGACTTTGGAATAAGAATACTATTTGGAGAAATGCCAAAAATACTATTACTTTTTATATTTGGTTTTTTATTGGGAATTGGGTGGTATACATTAATACTATTTTTCCTTTTATCTACATATAGAGGTTTTACAGGTGGTTTTCATTTAAAAACACATTTAGGGTGTATGATTTCTACAAGTATTTTATATTTATTACCAATAATATTAGCAAAAATTTCAAATTTTCAAGTGGAATATATAAAATACATATTAATAGGTTTTTTATTTTTAATGTCTATTATATTTATAAAAAAATATGCACCAGCTGATACAGAAAATATTCCAATAATAAGTAAAAAAGAAAGAAAGAGTAAAAGGATAAAAGCGTATATTTGTGTTTGTATTCTTTTAATTTTATGTATATTTATTAAAGATAATATTTTTTCATATATGTTAATATACGGAATATTTTTACAAAATTTAACAATAACTCCAATTGCATATACTTTAACAAAATGTAAATACGGTTATAATGTATATGCAAATGAGAGTGAAAGTATTAGTTAATATTACATTGCCGGCAATGAATATTATATAAAAGAAGAAAAAAGGAGGAAATTAAAATGTTAAAATTATTAGCAAAAGTTGCAGAAAAATATGCTAAATCTACAAATACAGCATGTTTTATATTAGGAGCTGTTCATCAACCTAAAATGCCTGCATCATTAATAAAAAAAGATTAATTATAAATATTTACAAAATTAAAAGATGGGTTGTAATCCATCTTTTAATAATATATTTCAAATTGTTGAATAAAATATTCATCATTTTTTGTTGTAAATAAATTTAAATTATTATTTCTTTTTAATATTTTTCTTACTTCCCATAATCCTAATCCACTATTAGTTTTTTTAGATTTAGTTGTATAATTCTTTTCAAAAATTCTTTCTGTGTCTATATCTTTATTTAAATATGTATTTTCTATTTTCATAACTAATCTATTTCTGTATGGTTCTTTTTGAAATGATACATGTATTTTCTTTTCATCACATTCATCTGTTGCTTCTATAGCATTATCTAATAGTATTCCTAAAATTCTTGTAAACTCATAAATTTTCATATTTTCTTCAATTTCAGCAATATTTATAAAAACACCTAAATCAATTTGTATTCCCATATCTTCAGCTTTATAATATTTACTTGTAAGTAGATTATATATAGGTGGAGTTTTCATAACAGAAGGACTAAATGTGGCTAAATTATTTACTCTTTGGCAATCTCCAACTAATTGTTTGTAATATATTTTTAAACCATCTAAATCTCCTCTTTCTACATAACCACCAATACTTTGAACAATATTATTAAAATCGTGTTTAAAACCTCTAACACTATCATGTAAAGAAGATAAGGTTTTATTAAATAATTGTTCTTTTTCTAATTCCATTGCTGTAATTTCTAATTTTCTAGTATTTAATAAACTATATATACTTAAAAAGAAATATGCAAGTAGTGATAATATACTTATAAAAGTTATTATAACAGGCATTTTATCACTATAAAACGAAATTAAATAAACTTGCAAACCTAAAGTTATAATTCCAAATATAGAACTAAAAATAAATAATTTTCTAGATTTTGGATTTGCAAAATCCAAATTAACATTAAATTTAAAATACTTTATTATTCTATAAATTATATAAGTGCAAAAGTATATAGATGAAGCAAATAATAATCTATATACAGGAATATTAAATGTATTATCATAATTTATATTAAATAGTATTAGATAAATTCTTAATATAAATAATTCTAATATAACATTAATACATAATGATATAAAGATAGATAATATTGCTTTTAATGCTGATGTTTTAAATATTATTTTAACTAATACAAAC
>CAUWNG010000071.1:0-8967 GCA_963560005.1 uncultured Clostridia bacterium | reverse complement strand
TGATGTTTCCTTTATTTTAATAATAATAGATATAGAAAATCCTAAAATTATAGAAAGTAAAATTAAAAATAAATTTTGATATAATATTTCTGATTTACCATGTAAATATTCTATAGTAAAAAAGTCAGAAATATCAATATTAGTTGGGATTTCTATTGTTTCTGTATGCATATTAGAATTAGGAATTATATCTAATGAAGATAGTTCATTATTGTAAACACTAAAATTAAATATAGTTACACCAATACTTAAAATAAAGTATATTATGATACTAAAAATAAAGAAATTTTTAAAAAAAATTTTCATAATAAAACACCTCCAATAATTATTTAAACGAATTATCAAAATTAGTAGTGATTTTTAAATTCATTTGTTATCACATCCTTTTAAATATAATAGCAAAATAAATATATATTTTCAAGTTAATGTTAAAAAAACGTTGTGAACGTATTGAATGATAAATTGAATAAATATAAAAATTTTATATTTGACTTTAGTTATAAAGAAATATAAAATATATCATATAAAAGATATTGAAAAAGGGGATTTATCTATGAATATACCAAAGAAACTTGCAATAAAGAATGTAAAAAATAATAAAAAAAGAAGTATAACTACTGTAATAGGAATTGTTATTGCAATTGTTTTTATATATTTAATATTAACACTAATAGTTAGTTTTAATATATCTACGGAGAAAATGGCTAAAACAACTGCAGGTGATTATCATATTAGATATTATGGTGTTAGTTTGGAGAATGTGAATACACTTAAAAGTTATACAAAATCTGCAGATATTGATAAAATAGGGATAACACAAGAATTGGGGGTTGCAGATTTTAAAACTGGTAATAAATTTAAACAAAATTTGTATATAGAAGCTTTTGATGAATTTTCATTAAATAATAGTGGTTTACAATTAATTGAGGGAAGATTGCCAGAAAATGAAAACGAAATTATAATTTCTGAATTTTGTATCAATAATGGGGATACTAATTTAAAAGTAGGAAATGAAATTAATCTTAAACTAAATGATGATATTAATAAGGAAAATATAAAATACAAAATTGTAGGAATTATAAAAAGACCATATATTGAAATTCCAGAGTTAAAGGGTTATGCAGCTATTACAAAATTGGAAAAGACTAGAGAAGAAAAGGAATGTAATATTATAATAAGATTTAACAATCCACAAGGAATAGTTTCTTTTGAAAAAGTAATGGAGGATGTAATAAAATACGATTCAAGTGAAGAAAATACGGATTTATTATATTCACAAGGTGTATATAGTGGAATTGATAATAAAAGGAGTTTAGAAATTTTTGCTATTATGTGCATATTAATAGTGTCTATAGTGGTAGGACTATTAATAAAAAACAGTTTTAATATTTCTATTGTGGAAAAAGAAAAATATTATGGAATACTTTCATCTGTGGGAGCTACAACAAAGCAAATTAAAAAAAGTGTGATTTATGAAAGTATTATATATTTGCTAATTGCATTGCCAATTGGTATAGTATTAGGTATTTTAATTAGTTTTCTTTTAACTGAAGGAATACAAAGTGTCTTATTATTAGCTAATGTATCTAAAAATTTTAAACTAGAATTTACTGTATCTATTCCTGTAATTATTTTAATTACTATTATAATGTTTATAATTACATATTTAGCTACATATAAAAGTGCAGAAAAAGCTACTAGATTATCAGATATAGAAAAAATAAGAAGTAATAAATATATAAAAAGTAAAAAAGTAAAAAATAAAAAAGGCGTAGAAAAAAATATAGCATATAAAAATATTGTAAATAATACAAAAATGTTTAGAGTTACAACTATATCCATTTGTATAAGTATAATTTTATTTATTTTAATTACAAGTATTTCAAAATACATATCAGGAGCAGTAGAAGTTTATAATAATGATAGATATAATATGCAAATTGGATTTAGTGGAAATGGAAATGTAGATGTAGAAGAAAAATTAGATTATATTAAACAAATATGTGAATTAGATAATATTAATTACTATAATATAAATGAAATGCGTACATTAGGGGTTGATAGAGAGTTTAAAGGTATATCAAAAGAAATTTATAATTCATATAGATATATTGAATTACATGTTTATTTAGTTGATGATAAAATCTATGAAAAATATATAAAAAGTTTAAATATTTCTGAAGAAGAAATTAATAATGGAGCTATATTAATTAATGAGTTTAATACTAATTATTATACTCAAGATGATAATTATTTAGATTATAAATTAGCTGATATTAAAGAAGGAGAAAAACTTCCAATTTTAATAAATGGAGAAAAATTAGAAATTCCAATAACAAAAATAGTTAATGAAAGTTATCAAAAATTTTGGATGAAAGAAGAAGGAAAAACATCAAATAAAGAAGTAGCATCATATCCAGAATTGATAATTAATTTAGATAATGAATATGTTACTAAAATATTAGAAAAATTAGATAATGAACAATATATAACAATTTATATTTTTTCAGATAACCCAAATGGATTGGAAAAAGAAATTAATAAATTATTTAATGAAGATATAGTAAATGTGTATAATTTTGAGAGAGAGCAAATAGCAAATAATAATAGAGTATTTATTATTAAATTATTTTTATATGGATTTTTATTAGGGATAATTCTAATATGTATAGCAAATATGTTTAATGTAATTGCTACAAATATTCAATTAAGAGAAAATGATTTTATATTAATGCAACAAATAGGAATGACAGGTAAACAATTTAAAAAAATGATTAATTATGAGAGTTATATATATGGAATAAAAAATTTAGTTATAGCAATACCAATTGCAATAATATTATCATATTTAATTAATATATTTTATTTCAGAAATATAACTAATTATTATTTCCCTTTAATTCCAATAATAATATCTATAATTTTTGTATTAGTAAGTATTAATTTGGTAATGAAAATAGCAGTAAATAGAGTGATAAAGTATAAATAAATTTATAGTGTTTAAGATAAAGGGACTATAAAAAGTCCCTTCATTTTTTATGTATATAAATTGAATTTAATGTGCTAGGATCTAAAAAATAGAAATAGTTAATATTATTTATTTTTTTATAAAACGAATATCATCTCCAAAAAAATAACAAATATTATAATTACCAACTATTCTTGAAACTATTCTTTCATCATAATTATTAAATAAATTTTGTAGGCTTAAATTTGTAGAAATTATTGTTTTAGTAGTTTTATTATTTAATAATCTGGTATTTAAAATATTAAATAATTCAGTTAATTTAATACTATTTTTTCCTTCTGTACCTAAATCATCTATAATTAATAAATCTACATTTAGTATGTTTTCATATATATTATTAGGCATATTTTGCTTACCAAATTTATAATCTATAATTGTATCTAACATTATAGGTGCTGTTTGATAAAGAACTGTTTTTCCTTTTGATATTAATACATTTGCAATTGCACTAGATAAAAAGGTTTTACCTAATCCTGTGTTCCCAGTGAATAATAAATTTTTTTCTTTTTCATTATCAAAGTTATTAATAAAATTCATGCAAATATTTTTAATTAATTCTATATTTTCACGAGGAGAAATATTAGAATTATATTTTTTTTCGTCAACATTATTAGAATAATAATTCAAATTAAAATTATCGAAATTTTGGTTTTTTATATTATAAATATTTGACTTATTATATTCTATGTCATATATTTTTTGTTTTAAACAGGAACACATTGTAGTAGTATAACCTTCTGTTATATAGCCAGTATCTTTGCATTTATTACATTCATACTTAGGTAATAAATAATCTCTATCTTTAGTAACTTTTAATAACAAATCAGATTTTTGCTTTTTTAATATATCTATTTGTTTATTTAAATTATCTAAAATTTTAGAATTATTATTTTTTATTAATTCTTTTGTTGAAGAAATAGCAAGAGTACTAATTTTTTCATCTATTTCTTCAAATTGGGGATATTCTTTATATAAATTATCTTTTCTTATTTGCAGTTCATTGTCACTTTTTAGCCTTTTTTTTTCATATTCGGTTAAAAGACTTTTTAAAGTATTATTATTCATTTTTAGAACATCTCCATTCTACATTAAAATTTTTTATTTGCATATAATTCATTTAAATTTGTATAAACACGTTGATCGTATTTTTGATAATTTGTTGCTTTTTCTAGTTCTTTTATATTTTTATTTTTTTGTTTTAAATCTGTTAAATAATTTTGAATTTCTTCTATTGTTTTTAAATTTCTATCATGCCAATCTGTTAATAATTTATCTAAATAATCGAAATTGGGATTGGCTTTAGAAGTAGTCTTTTTTAATGCAATTTCTATTATTTCTAATGAAAAATTATAGTCTATATGCCATTTTTCAATATATGCAAATTCATATTGAGTTAATCCTCTATTTAATCCTAATTTCTTTGATATAGAATTAGCTATTTTATTTATTTTTTCCTGCTTTTCATAGTAACTTTCAAGATCATTATATGTTTTAATATTATTTTTTGACCAAGCATCAGCAACTGCCTTTATATAGTTTCTATGTAAGGCAGACTTATCGAAACAGTAAGAAAACAAAGCTATCATTACTTCTTCATCAAAAGAATATTTTTTAAACCATAACTCAATATCAGGATACCAAGTAGTAGGCATAAGACCTGAAAAATATTTATTATTAATATATTCAATTGCATTTGCTCTTTTTTGATTTTCAGCAGATTTTTTAACTTGTTCAGCAGATAAAGAAGTTTTAGGTTTATATAATTTGTATAATTCAATTTCTTGTAAGTTATTTAAAATATATCCATTACTTTTTTTAGTTAAGACTTCTTGTTCTTCCCAATATTTAATGGCATCTTGAATAGTATTTAATGACAAGCCCAACTTTTTACTTAAATCATTTATTTTAATATCTTTATCATATTTTGATAAAAACAATAAATATAAATATACTTTTATAAAATCACCATTTGCACTTGACAAATATTCAGAAAAAAATATATCTGGTATTTGTGTATTTGAAAATAAAGGTAATTGGTCATTTTGCTCTAATTTCATATAAAAACCCCCGAAAAATGTACTTGTCAAATTATATCATTTTTAATCGGTTTTTACAATATGAAAAACAATATATAAAAGTCTATAAACTGAAGATTAATGAAGAAAATATTTAATATTTTTTGTAAATATATATTTTAGGATTTTTAAAATATCTATAAAAATAAATAAAAACAGATATTATATTTTCATGATTAAATCCTATAATACTAAATAATAAAAGAGGGAGACATAAAATAATACAAATAGAAATTTTTATAGTGTTATCATTAAATATAAAACTAGATAAGGAAAAAATAAATAGATCCCAAATTATATTTAGTATTAAAGTAGAATAATCTATAACTCCTAAAAACTTATTTTTAAAGTTATAGTTTTGAGGAAAAATAAATTTCATAATATAATCAACTCCTTGAAGATTTTGAAGAAAAATTTATATTAGTAGAAATGTCTGTAGAAAGTCCACCGTATCAATTGTTTTATATAAGAATTAGCACGTATTAATGCATACATACCACCTACATACATTAATTTAGATAAAATATTGGAAGAATTATAATCCAAAGAAAAAATAATTAGTAATATTATAGATATAAAGGATTGAATTAATAATAAAGATAAAAAGCATTTTATCCAAGATTTAAAAAACCAACTTGTTGAAGTATTTATTAGTGTTAGAATTGCAAAAGGAGTTATAACTATAAAAACTTTTAACAAAATATACCTTAATGCATAAGAAAAAATAAGATTAAAAAGACCAACAGATATAAAACTTTTTATTAAACCATCAAATGAAAAAATATTAAAAGAGGAGCTTTCTACAGAAATTACAGAATTTAATTTATTTATTAATTCAGAAAAACAAATATTGGTATTTAATATATTTTCACCTACGCTTCTAATAGAAGAGGAAATGAGAGAATTAATATTTAAAAATTCATAACAAAGAAAATAAGAACAATTTAATGCTATTGCAAAAATTAAAGTTTTAAAAACAAATTGATAAGGTCTTTCTATTTGAATATTCATATAATAGGAATATAAAAGTTTTATGCCATAGTAAATAGCAAAACCAATTAATAAAGAATTTGCTATTAATAAAATTCCATTAGTTGAATTAGTTCCAAAAATTTTTTCAAAAGTAGAATCACTTAAAATGCTATTGTCAATAAATGCTAAATCATCTAAAGTTTCATAAACACTATTATCTAAAGAAGAAAATAGAGTTTCAAAAATAGAATTAATTGTAGAAATAATAGAATTTGTAATATTTGTTTGATTTTCTTCCATTATACCACCACCTATACAAGAGATTTAATTGCAGAAAGAATTAGATCTATTGCTAATATAAAAGCATAAGAAAAAAGGCTTCCTCTTATTAATTTTTTTGCAATACGAATTCTTTCTTCATCTCCAAAACTAAATTTTTTCATAAAAACACCAACACCTACGGCTACTGCAGCAGCTGGTGTAGCTAACTTTATTAACCAGTTTTCGATTTTTTCGAAAGCAGAATTTAGTTTTTCAACAATTTCTGGGGTTCCACCAAATATGGTGGCTTTAGAAGTTGTATTTAAAAATATAAAACATATAAATAATATTAAAATTATAGAAAAAAAAATTTTTTTTATTTTTGACATAGAATCATCCTTTCTTAAAATATGGAAATAATTTTATTTTTTGAGGTTTTAAAATTTTATTGCCATCTGAAAGAAAACCTAAACAAGTAAAAGTTTGTAATTCTTGAGTGAAAAACTTTGTATCATAAACAAAATCAGATTGAATATATGTGCTTAAAGATTCAGAAATATTAGAATCTTTTGAATTTAAAGAATTAGTAAAATAGCTATATATAGTTTCTTTTGCACTTTCTGTAATACCTTTAGAAACTTTTTCTTTATCTTCTTTTCCAATTTGTTTTTGAGCATCTTCAATAGTAAAGATATCGTCAGTTCTAAACCATAATTTATTTATAAGGTTTTGAGTAATAACTTTAACAGTTGATTCGTTATTTAATGTATTTAATAAAGACGTATAACTTTGAGTAGCAACAATATTAATACATTTTGCTTCCCTACTTTGAGCAAAAAAATCTGCATCAGTATCAACACAATATTCATGATATTCATCAGAAATAAAACATACACTTCTAAAATTATTGTTAGTAGATTTTGCAAGCCTTATTAGGACTTCTGATTGAAAATCAAGTTTTAAATAGGAGGCAATAATTTTGGAAAGGTTTCTATATTCACTTATATTCATATTAAGAACAACTATTTTTCCAGAATTTAAAACATCTTCAAAACCTTTAAAATTGGAAGAATTAGAATTAGGGCAAAATGTATTTAAAACTTCATATTCAGAAATAAAAGGGCTAGTTATTCTTGTGATTTCTGATTTTAAAATAGATAATGTACGAGAATCTAAGGCTAAAAATTCTTTTTCAAAAAAAGTAATAGAAGTTAATAAATTATATATTTGAGATTTATTAAATTCTGATGAAATAAATTTTTGACGTAATAATTCAATTTTTTCTTTATAATAATTAGGTTGAGAAATAAGTTTATGTAATTCTTCGAAAGTAACATAGTTATTATTATATAACCTACATAGTTTAATAGATTCTTTTAAAACTTCTTCTGCTTTATCTAACCAAAATGACTCAGAATTATTTTTAGAAAATAGAAGTAAAATGGTTTTTAATCTATTAGCTAAAACAGAAGCTTTTAAATTTGGTTTATCTAAAGGATTGTATTTATATTTTCCATTTAATTCTATAACAATAACATCATTTTCTCTGTTATATAATTTAGAAAACTCTTTTACTTTAGCTGAATAATTTCCTTTCACATCTAAAATTAACATTCCTAACTTTTTTTCTTCGTTATTATGCATGTATGATATTAATTGTTTGGTAAAAGGATATATTGCACTACTAGTTTTTCCACTTCCAATTGTTCCTGTTATTAAAATATTTTGATATAAACTTTTTTCAGTTAAATATATATTTTCGGAAGTTAGTTCAGATTTGCCTATTAGTAAAGATAGAGTGTTAATATTTGTATTTAAAAAAGAATACTTTTCTTTTTTGATATTTTTTTTAATAGAATTTTTATTAAATTTATTGAACTTAAAGTAAATGTTTTTTAGAACAGAAAAAATGGAATTTGAAATAATTATAGAAGAAAAAACATAATTTATAACGAATATGATTTTAATATAATTCCATAAAATTGGTTGTTCAGTGACTATATTAAAAGGAGATAAACCATATTCAATTATTACTTCTTGGGAATAAAATATATAAGAAAAAGTATTATAACCATAGAAACATAAAAATAGAGAAAACAGAAAAATAAAAAATATACGCTTTATTATATAGAGTTCACCTCCTTTGATTAGAAATATCTTCTTTTAATTTTAATTTAGAACCTTGTAAATTATGGAATATTTTAATATCGAAAAAAGTATAAATAGAATATAAAACAATAAATGAATTTAATATAAATACAATAAAAAAATAATCAATTAATTTGATAAAAAATCCTCCTTCCAATATTTTACATAATAATATAACAAATTTTAAAAATTGTCTATACTTTTTTAAAAAAATGTGATAAAATTTTTAATGTAAGTATAAAATAATAGAAAAAAAGAAAGGAAGATTTTAATGCAAATAAATAAAAATATAAAAATAGGAGAATTATTACAAAGTTATCCTGAAAAAGCTCAAATACTATTAGATGCAGGAATGCATTGTTTAGGATGTCCTGCTTCACAAGAAGAAACAATAGAAGAGGCTTGTGAAGTACATGGAATTGATGTAGAAGAATTAGTAAAAAAATTAAATAAATAAAGAATTTAATTTTTGATTTTTCAAAT
>CAUWNG010000070.1:0-9137 GCA_963560005.1 uncultured Clostridia bacterium | reverse complement strand
TATCTCCTCTTTTAATTATCATCTTCTTCACTCCTAATATTTGTGTATTTAAGGTTTATTTATTTGATATATTTTAAAC
Organism: uncultured Clostridia bacterium; assembly: GCA_963560005.1. Lineage (GTDB taxonomy): Bacteria > Bacillota > Clostridia > TANB77 > CAG-508 > CAG-273. The sequence goes on along the minus strand of CAUWNG010000070.1, from coordinate 9,058 downwards.
TATTAGTTACAGATAGAAATACAATTAAAAGAGTTATATCTATTTAACTATTTATTTCTATCTTATTATATAATATGTAAACCAGATTTTTTTTGTTAATATCTTGTATAATTAATTTTGCAATATTACCTGTATTTTTGTCGATATATAGTTTCTTATAGGATATATATTTATTTCCATTGTTTGGTTTTACTTCCATAATAACGTAATTATTCTCTGACTTTATAGCATAATTTCTACTTTGATTTTCTTTTTCTTTTTTATACTCTTTTATAAATGAATCTAATGATAAAAAATTTCCAGCAATATAATTATAATTTTCATATATATTACTTAAATTTAATTTTGTATTATTTATCTTTAAATTATTATTTTCATATATTATTTCTAATCCTTCTATATTACTTGGCTTCCTTACCACTTGCTTAAAACTATTTCCATAATATTGTTGTTCTAAAATATATTTATTGGTATTTTTATTACTTTCTATAGTTACTTCTAATTCTGAATTATAAGAACTAATATTTAAAATATATTCTTCTATTTCCTCTAAACTTTTGTTACTTATATTATTAACAGAATTTGAAATTTTATTATCATTTTTTAATAAAAATACTATAATAATTATTATAGTTAATAAAACAAACAAAACTATGGGTATTAATTTTTTTGTGCTAAAGTTACTTTTCATAATACAAACCTCCTAAAAAAGAATAGATGTTAAATACTATCTATTCTTTTTTATTTATATTCATAAAGTATTAAAGTATTCTGTTATACAAGTTGTTAATTCATCTTTACTTTCTATTCTATTAACTTTTTCTCTTATAACTGTTGCATTTTTTAAATTTTTTATATAATAAGAAATGAATTTTCTCATTTCTTTAATTCCTGTATTTTCTCCTAATTCTTCTACTTGTAAATTAATATGGTTCAATATTATTTCTTTTCTTGCTTTTAAACTTATATCACTTAATGGTTCATTTTTAAGAGTATGAATAATCTCCTCAAAAATCCATGGATTACCAATTGCAGCCCTTCCTATCATAACTCCATCTACACCTGTTAGTTCAAACATTCTTTTTGCATCTTCTCCTGTTTTTATATCTCCATTTCCTATTACTGGTATAGTAACTACATTCTTTACTTTTTTTATAATATTCCAATCTGCTTTTCCAGAATAAAACTCATTTCTTGTTCTTCCATGTATTGTTATCGCTTTTACCCCAGCATTTTCAGCCATTTTAGCAAATTCTACTGCATTTATATTGTTTTCATCCCATCCTTTTCTAAATTTAACTGTAACTGGAACTTTTGCTCCTTTAACAACTGCTTTTATTATATTTTCTGCTAATTTTATATTTAACATTAACCTACTTCCATCACCATTTTTTACAATTTTAGGAGCCGGACATCCCATATTTATATCTATTATATTTGCATATTCACTTACATAATTTGCAGCAAACTCCATTGCTCTTATATCGCTTCCGAAAATTTGTACAGCAATTGGTCTCTTTTCATTTTGCATGTTAAGAAGTTTCTTCGTTTTTTCGTCGTTGTAAAATAATCCTTTACTACTAATCATTTCAGTATATACTAATCCAGGATTAAATTCTTTCGTTATACGCCTAAATGGCAGGTTTGTTATTCCTGCCATTGGAGCTAATAAAATATTATTTTCTAATTTTACATTTCCTATTTTTAATTCTTTTAAATACATTCTTTTTACCTTTTATTCTATAAATAATGTTTTTTGTCTTCTTCCACTTACATTTAAAACAATTGCAATTAAAATTAAGTTTGTTAATAATGAACTTCCTCCATAACTTACAAATGGTAATGGAACTCCTGTTATAGGTAATAATCCCATTGTCATTCCAATATTTTGTAATTCATGGAAAAAGAATATTCCTGTTATTCCTGCCACTAGATAAGATCCTTCATCATCTTTTGCTGTTTTTGCAACAAATATCATTTTAGAAATTAATATAATATATAAAATTATTACTACTGCTGCTACTATAAAACCTAATTCTTCTCCAATAACAGCAAATATAAAGTCAGTTGTTTTAGGGTATAAAAATCCTAATTGTGTCTGGTTTCCTTTGAAAAGACCCATACCAAATATCTGTCCTGCCCCTATAGCCAATTTAGATTGAATTATATTATATCCTGCTCCTCTTGGATCCAAATCTGGATTTAAAAACACATCAATTCTTGCTTTTGCATGCTCTGGTAAAATAAAAAAATACGCTAATGGTACTAAAATAACTACTAACAAAATCGAAATAATAATATATTTTTTATCTATCCCTGCAACAAATAACATAAAAATAAGTGCAAAAATAAAAGCTAATGCTGTTCCATAATCTGGTTGTTTTATTATTAACAGTAATGGTACTGCTAATGTTAGTAATATTAGCCCTAATTTTACAAATCTATTTATTTCTCCTTTTCCTCTTTTTTGTATTTTATTTATTACATAAGTCAAAAAAAGAACTACTGCAATTTTTGCAAATTCCGATGGTTGAAGTGAAAAAGGACCAATATCATACCAACTTGTTGCTCCATTTATTGGTTCTGTAAATAAAACTCCTATTAACAAAATAATGGATATTCCATACAGTATAGGTGAAATTTTAATATAAAAATTATAATCAAACGAAATTAATATTATGACTACTGGTATACTTATAATTAACCACATTACTTGCTTTTTAAATTCATCATAATTAGAATTTTGAGTGGCAGAAAATAGTGCAACTAGACCAATTATACAAAGAATAATGGTACATACTAATATTCCCCACTCAATATTTTTCAAAATTTTCTTTTTCATTAATTAACCTCATTAAAAGTTAGATTATATTGCTTTTTTTTCAGTTTCTATATTATCTGTTACCTCCACATTTTCTTCTTCGTTTTTTTCTTCAACATTTTCTTCTTCTGTTACTACTTTTTCTTGTTCCTTATCATCTTCTTCTATTTCTTCATTTTCTATAACTTTCTTTTCTTCTTTTTTACTAACTTCTTCTTTAATTTCAATCTTGTTTTCTTTATTATTTTCCTCTTTGCTATCTAACACTCTTGCCTCATTTTTTATTGTTGTAATTGGTATATTAGCATATAATGCTGGAGCTCCAACTGTACCATCATCATTTGTTTTATTTGTTAATCTAACATCTATAGCTTTTTCGTCTATTTCTATATACTTTTTTATAACTTCTATTATTTCTTGTTTCATTAGCTCTAAAAAATCTGCTGATACATTAGCTCTGTCTTGCATTAATACTAGATGCAATCTTTCTTTAGCTGTATCTTTTGAATTTTCTTTTTGTTTATCTTTTTTGCCAAAATTTTTAAAGAAATTTATTAAATTCTCAAACATATCCTACCTCCGCTTGTCCTATTTTCTTTTAAAGAAACGCTTCAATTTAGCAAAAAAACCTTTCTCCCTTCCTGGAATTGTAACATCTATATTTTCTCCTAAAATTCTTCTAGCAATTTCTATATATGCTTTTCCTGATGGTGCTTTATTATTAGTAACCACAGGCTCTCCTTTATTAGTTTGTGTAATTATATACTCATCATCTGGAACAACTCCCACTAAATCAATAGATAATAAATCCACAATATCTTCCACGTCCATCATTTCACCTTTTTTTACCATATTTGGTCTTATTCTATTAATAATCAATTCTGGACTTTTTATTTCAGATGCTTCTAACAACCCTACTATTCTATCAGCATCCCTTATTGCAGAAATTTCTGCTGTTGTTACTACAACAGCTCTATTCGCACCAGCTATTGCATTTTTAAACCCTTGTTCTATTCCTGCTGGGCAATCTATTAAAATATAGTCAAATTCTTCTTTTAGTTTTTCTGTTAAATCTTTCATCTGTTCTTCATTTATTGCACTTTTATCTCTTGTTTGAGCTGCTGGAAGTAAAAATAGTTCTTGAAAACGTTTATCTTTTATTAAAGCTTGTCTTAATTTGCATTTTTCTTCTACAACGTCTACTATGTCATATACTATTCTATTTTCTAGCCCCATTACAACATCAAGATTTCTTAAACCAATGTCAGTATCAACTAAAACTACTTTTTTCCCTTTTAAAGCTAATGCCGCGCCTAAATTAGCAGTTGTAGTTGTTTTACCTACTCCACCTTTTCCAGATGTTATAACTATAACCTCACCCATTTTTTTCTCCTCCTTATTTCGAGATAATTATTTTAAAAATGCATATTATAATGGTATTATTATATACGAAATCTAGCAAAAAATCAATGTAATTGGAAAAAATGTGTAAAAATTATATTTTTTACCTATTTTTCAGTATCTTAAAAAAATCTAGTGCTATTTTTACCATAATCACTAGATTCTATTTTTTATGACGGTCTATAATCTAATGTGTAGAATAAAAAAATACCACTAGATTATACACCATAAAATTTTGTATTTCGTGTGATATTATGTTGACTTATTTTATAACCCACGCTTTTTCTGGACTTGTACCATCTTTTCCTGCTACACTTGTATCTATTTGTACATTAGACTCTAGAGAAACTACAGGACGTGCACAATACGCGTCAGGGTACTCGCGACCATCAGAGATATACAAGTTTCCGATACTGCTACCCATACGGCTAGAGCTTACAGAGCACACACTAAAGGCCGCATTGACGCTGTTATGGCAGACATAACGAGAAGATAACCAGTAGATATCTGTTGCGGCCGTGTGGAATAGTTCGTGGTACACAGGGCTTACGTAATTTGATACTGTCATATCATTCTTATACCAATATGTAAACCTTACAGTCCATGTACCTGCTGTTCCTATTCCTGTTAGTACACTTGTCTGTTCACTTAATCCTAAACTTCCTGTGCTTCCATTTACTGTTTGTCCTGTTTCTTGTGCAAATATTAATGGATACTTTTTATTACTTGGATTATATGTTGTTCCATATCCCGAATAATTATTATAATTCCATACACTTAAATTCATTTTATTTTGTATATCCTCTATTTTCAAGTTCTTTGCTGTTGCATTTGTTCCTTTATACATGGTATTACATAATTCATCCAACAAATATACCGCATTATTATATCCATTGTATGATTCAAATGTAATTTTTGCTATTGTTGGATTTGCACTTATTAAACGAACTTTTTCATCTTCTGTTTTATCTAATACCCTCCAATTTAAATTTTCTTTATTTATTACTTGATTACTTCCTGTTCCGCTATATGTTCCATTTACTGTATAACTTCCTGCTCCTGTTGGCTTATATGCTACATAATCTCCTATTTTTATTGTTCCATTATCTACTAACTCTCCTATTAGCTTACCTGAATTTCCTTTTCCATAACTATTTTCATATACTTCTTTAATTTTCAATTCTGTTTTTATTTGATTTTTCCTTACTGATGATGTTGTAAAATAAATACCTATTAATATTAAGCAAAAACTTAGAAGTGCCACTATTACATATACTGCCATAGAGCCTTTTTCTTCTTTATATTTTTTCATTTGCATCTCTCCTTGCATAATATGTTTAAAATATGTCAAACATATTATAATTACTTATTTTATATTAAATCAAAAATTAAATATTGTCAATATGAATTTTGTACTTACATTATTATTTAGCTAACTAGAAATTATTGTAAAAACTGACCATTCATCATACATACTATTGACATATTAATAAATAAAGAATATACTAAAACAAAATTATTTTATAGGAGGTTTTGCATGAAGGATTTAATAGAAATAAGATGGCATGGCAGAGGTGGGCAAGGCGCAAAAACTGCTTCACTTTTACTTGCAGATGCTGCTTTTAATACTGGTAAATATATTCAAGGTTTTCCTGAATATGGTCCTGAAAGAATGGGTGCACCACTTACAGCTTATAATAGAATAAGTAATACTCCAATAAAAATTCATAGTAATATTTATGAACCTGATTATGTAGTTGTTGTTGATGACTCTTTATTAGAATGTGTTGATGTTACTGCTGGATTAAAGGAAAATGGTGCTATTGTTATAAATACAACCAAAGATGCTAACTATTTATCTAAAGTTTTAAAAGATTATAATGGTAGTATATATACTATTGATGCTAGAAAAATATCTTTAGAAAATTTAGGTAACTATTTTCCTAATACTCCAATGCTAGCTGCTATTGTTAAAGTAAGCGGTATTATGAATGATGAAGATTTAATAAAAGATATGCAAGATTCTTTTAAGCATAAATTTGCTAAAAAGCCCGAAGTAATAGAAGGAAATATGAAAGCTTTACAACGCGCACTACAAGAAATAAATAAAATTAGATAGGAAGGAGATTTTTTATGACAGATATAAATAATAACACTCCAGTTAGTAAAATGACAATAGGTGGAAACATATATAACGCTGGAAATGCAAGAGAATTTAAAACAGGTGATTGGAGAAGTATAAAACCAAAATATATTCCAGAAAAATGTAAGCAATGTGGATTATGTTTTGCTGTATGCCCTGATGATGCCATACCTGTTTCTAAAGATGGGAAAAGAGAAGATTACAATTACGACTATTGTAAAGGTTGTGGAATATGTGCAAAAGCATGTCCTTTTGACGCAATAAAAATGGTAGAGGAGGATGAAATTTAATGGGAATAAGAGAAAGATTAAGTGGAAATGAAGCTTCTGCTATGGCAATGAAACAAATTAACCCTGATGTTGTTGCTGCATTTCCTATTACACCTTCAACAGAAATTCCTCAATATTTTTCAACTTTTGTAAATAATGGAAGTGTTGATACAGAATTTGTTGCTGTTGAAAGTGAACATAGTGCTATGAGTGCTTGTATTGGTGCAGAATCTGCTGGTGCAAGAGCAATGACTGCCACATCATCAAATGGTTTATCTTTGATGTGGGAAATGATTTATATTGCTTCTAGCTTACGATTACCTATTGTTATGTCTTTGGTTAACCGTGCAGTATCTGGTCCTTTAAATATTCATAATGATCATTCAGATGCAATGGGAGTCAGAGATGCAGGATGGATAATGTTATTTTCAGAAAATAATCAAGAAGCTTATGATAATTTAATTATGGCTCATAGAATTGCTGAAAATAAAAATGTAATGCTACCTTTAATGGTATGTCAAGATGGATTTATTACTTCTCATTCAATTGAAAATATTGAATTAATAGAAGATGAAAAAGTAAAAGAATTTGTTGGAAATTATACACCTGAACATTATTTATTAAACAATAAAGAACCTATTGCTGTTGGTCCATTAGATGTTCAAAGTTATCTTTTTGAACACAAATATCAACAAGCAGAAGCAATGAGAAATGCAAAAAAAGTAATATTACAAGTTGCTGAAGATTTTGAAAAAATGACTGGAAGAAAATATGGTTTCTTTGAAGAATACAGATTAGATGATGCTGAAATAGCTATAGTTTGTATGAATTCAACCGCTGGTACTACCAAATTTGTTGTTGATGAATTACGTAATAAAGGAATTAAAGCTGGACTATTGAAAATTAGAGTATTTAGACCTTTCCCTGCTGAAGAAATTGCTAAAGCATTATCTCATTTAAAAGCTATTGCTGTTATGGATAAAGCAGATTCATTAAATGCTGCTGGTGGTGCATTATTTAATGATATAACTTCAGCTATGTATGTAAACCAAGAAACTGTTCCTACTGTAAACTACGTTTACGGTATAGGTGGTAGAGATACTACTTCAAAGGATATTAATATAATTTTCTCTGATTTACAAGAAATTGTAAAAAATGGAAAAGTAGATAATCCATATAGATATGTTGGATTAAGAAAGGAGTAATTAGAAAATGGCATATAATGTAAAAGAAATAGTTGGAAATAAACCTTCAAGATTTACTGCTGGTCATAGAATGTGTGCTGGTTGTGGTGCACCACCAGTAGCAAGGATGATTTTAAGAGCTTTAAAGCCAGAAGATCACGCTGTTATTGCAACAGCTACAGGGTGTATGGAAGTTTCTAGCTTTATTTATCCATATACTGCTTGGACAGACTCATTTATTCATACTGCTTTTGAATGTGCTGCTGCTACATGTTCAGGTGCAGAAGCTGCTTATAAATCAATGAAAAAACAAGGTAAATTACCAGAAGATAATCATACTAAATTTATAACCTTTGGTGGAGATGGCGGAACTTATGATATAGGTTTGCAAAGTTTATCAGGAGCTATGGAAAGAGGACATGACATGGTTTATGTATGTTATGATAATGGTGCATATATGAATACTGGTATTCAACGTTCTTCTGCTACTCCTCATTTTGCAGATACAACTACATCTCCTGCTGGAACTGTAATACCTGGAAAAATGCAATCCAGAAAAGATTTGACAGAAATTATGGTTGCTCATCATTTACCTTATGTAGCACAAACACTTGCATTAAATAATTTTAAAGATTTATATGAAAAATCTGAAAAAGCTATTTATACCGAAGGACCTACATTCTTAAATGTATTAGCTCCATGCCCAAGAGGATGGGGATACCCAACAGATATGTTAATGCAAATAAATAAATTAGCTGCTGATACATGTTATTGGCCATTATATGAAGTTGTAAATGGAAAATATAAGATAACATACAAGCCAGTAAAGAAATTACCTATTGAAGAATTTTTAAAACCACAAAAAAGATTTAAGCATTTATTTGCCCCTGGTAATGAATGGATGATAGAAGAATTCCAAAAAGAAGTAGATACAAGATGGCAAGCTCTTTTAGATTTAGAAGAAATGAGTAATAAAGAGAACTAATAAATAATTACGCAGGTTAAAACAAACCTGCGTAATTATTATATATATTTATCTTTTTCTTCTTTCCTTTACCGCTTCTTTTATATCACACATCTCTTTAATAGCCGATAAATATCCTCTATTATAACAATAATCTATCTTTTTTAAATCGAATACAGATGAAGCACTTACATCAACATTTAATATATAATCACTATTTATTATTTTTCTGCTATCTCTATCATCAAATACAATATCTATACATCTAAAAAGTAT
>CAUWNG010000069.1:0-9431 GCA_963560005.1 uncultured Clostridia bacterium | reverse complement strand
CAATAGCCTTCTAGGCTAAGAGCAAACCACCCGTTTTACGGGTGGTTATGATTATGTTTCATTATTAAGCAGTAGAGATAATATTTTAGGATAATAATTTTCTGCATTGTTTTCCCAATTTTCTACTATGCTTTTTGCTTGTTCTCTAGAACTAGCAAGTATTTTTACTTCAAATATACTATTTCCATTTTCATTTATTTTGCAAGATACTATATAACTATTTTCATTAATAGGAATAAATTCTGCTATTATAGACTCTTTATCTTTACTTTGTTTTAATTGTTCTTTAAAAGTAGTATCAAATTTTAATTTTAAAATACCAGGAAGCATATCCTGAGTAAGTTTTAAAGTTTCTTGTCCTTTTTCTGTTATTTCATATAATTTTTTTGAATCTTTTTCGAAAGTTGTTACATATTTAATTTCAATTAAATCTAGTAAGAATTGTTGATAATAAAAATAATTCATATCAAGTACAGCTATTATCAAATTATATAATTCAATATTTGTAATAGGTTTGCAGATTTTATTTAAAATATATAAAATTAAAATTTTGTTTTCTGCCAATGCTTCATTATTTTCTGCTAATTTCAATGTATTCAACTCCTATATATCAAAATTTACCAATATTATATCACAATTTATTATAAAATACTATGTTTTTAGTAATAAAAATGATATACTAGTATAAGAAATTAATATTTAAGGGAATTTATGTGGAAACAATTAATTTTATGCCAGATATGTGAATTAGAAAGGAATTCAATTAATTATGAAAACATTATATGAAATTTTAGAAGTAAGTGAAAATGCATCAAAAGAAGTAATTGAAAAGGCATATAAAGTTTTGGCTAAAAGGTATCATCCAGACTTGCAAAATGATAAAGAAAAGAAAATGGCAGAAGAGAATATGAAAAAAATTAATGAAGCATTCGAAATATTGATGGATGACAAAAAAAGAGAAAACTATAATAATAAGCTAAAAATAAATAGAGAAAATAAAGTTAAAGAAGAAATAAAGAATTCAAATAAAAATAATGTACATAAAGAGAAAAAAGAATTTGATCCAAATGAAGAATTAAAAAATATGAGTAGACATTATAAAAAAGTATATTCTTCTGGTGTGAAGAATATAAGGCAGAACATTTTAAGGAAAAGAACAAAAAAGGAATATAAAGAATTTGGAATTACAATATTAATTATGGTTATTATTTGTTTAATATTATGGTTTTTTCCACCAACTAATAAATTAATTGTAAATTTTTATGAAGATAATGTCATTATAAAAGGAATAGTAGATGCAATAGGAAATGTGTTTGGAGGTATATTACAAGGAATAGGTAATGCTTTTAAAGGCGTTCAAAATTTTGAAGGGTTAGTAAATTAAAAAATTAAAATATACTTGTATATATAATTAAATATGGTATATAATCTCTATATATTTAATTTAAGGAAGGATGATGCTAATATGGATAGAAAGGTAAAAGTGGTTCAATTTGGAACTGGAAAAATGGCAGTGTACACAATGAGATATGTTTATGAAAAAGGAGGGGAAATTGTAGGAGCTATAGATGTTAATCCAGATGTAATAGGAAGAGATATTGGAGAACTAATGGGTCAAGAAACTAAAAATGTAAAAGTGGTTTCTTTAGATGATGCAGAAGAAATGATAAAAACAGTTAAACCAGATATAGCTATAGTTACAACTATGAGTCTTATAGCAGATGTTGAGGATGCTCTTATGTTATGTGCAAAATTAGGAGTAAATGCTATTACAACTTGTGAAGAAGCATTTTATCCTCAAAATTCAAATCCAGCAATTACTAAAGAATTAGACGAAATGGCTAAAAAAACAGGTTGTACAATTACTGGAAGTGGATATCAAGATGTTTATTGGGGACAATTAATAAGTTCAATTGCAGGCTCAACACATAAAATAACAAAAATTCAAGGAAGTTCAAGTTATAATGTAGAAGATTATGGAATGGCATTAGCAAAAGCTCATGGAGCAGGACTTACATTAGAAGAGTTTGATAAACAAGTAGCATCAGTAGATAGAATATCAGATGAAGAAAGACAAAAAGTAATAGAAAGTGGTAAATATTTGCCATCATATATGTGGAATGTAAATGGATGGTTATGTTCTAAATTAGGACTAACTGTGGAGAATCAAACACAAAAAACAGTACCACAAACATATACAGAAGACCTATATTCATCAACATTAGGAATGACTGTAAAAAAAGGTGATGCAACAGGAATGAGTGCAGTAGTTACAACAACTACTAAGGAAGGCGTAACATTAGAAACACAATGTATAGGTAAAGTTTATTCAAAAGAAGATTATGATAAAAATGAATGGACAATATATGGAGAGCCTAATACAAGTATAGTAGTATCAAGACCAAGTACAGTTGAATTGACTTGTGCAAGTGTAGTAAACCGTATACCAGATGTAATAAATAGTGTACCAGGCTATGTAACAACAGAAAAGTTTGGAGAGTTACAATATAGAACAAAACCATTAAATGAATATGTAAAATAATAAAAGTGAAAGTGTTACTGAGAATATCAGTAACACTTTCGTTCTTGACTGTTATAGTAAAATATGGTAAATTATTTATGGTGGTTATAATGGCAAGAAATAGAAGAAATAAAAGAATTATAAATCGAATAACAGAAGTAATAGATTTAAAAACTTTTTTAATTATAATAGCGATACTGTTTGTAATTATAGCAGGTTCTATAGGAATTATTAAATTTAGAAATTATAAAGATAACTTAGAATTGGCTACACAAAAAGAAGAGTTAGATAAGCAAGTAGAATCTATCTTTGAGGAAACTGAATTAAGTATAGATACATCTAATTCTACCATAAGAGATGAAATAATTAGAGTTTCTGCGGTACGGTGACATTCTATGTGGAGACGAAATATTGGAAGATGCTTATAATAAAGACACTAAAACATATAACTTTATTCCAATGTTTGGAAATATAAAAAAGTTTATTCAAAGAAGTGATATAACATTAGGAACAATGGAAACAAACTTTGTTAATGATACATATTCTGGGTACAGAAAAAGAAATGCACCAAAGGAATTTGCACAAGCAGTAAAAGAAAGTGGAGTAAATCTTGTAAGTATTAGTCATAATCACAGTTTGGATTATGGAAAAGAAGGAATAGAAAGTACAAAAAATATACTTACTAAAACAGGATTGGAGGTAATAGGAGATAATTTAAGTAAGAAAGAAAAAATAAAAATAAAGACCATAAAAGGTGTAAAAATAGCATTTTTAGCTTATACTTATGGAGTAGAAGATGAAACAAACAAGACAAAAGAGCAATTAAGTTGCATAGATATTTTTAATAAGAAACAAGTAAAAAAAGATTTAGAATATGCAAAAGAACAATCAGACTTTATATTTGTAATAATGCATTGGGGAGAAGAAAATAGTAATATTGTAAATAATGAGCAAAAGGAAATGGCTAATTACTTAATTGAAAATGGGGCAGACGTAATATTAGGAAATCACACAGCTACTGTGCAACCAATGGAAATAAAGAAAAATAAAGAAGGAAAGAATGTTTTTGTAGCATACTCATTGGGAAATTATATATCTTCTATATCAAATGAAAATTCAAAGGTTGAGTTGGTATTGAATATAGAATTAAGGAAAAAGGGAAATACAGAAGAGGTGGTTTTAAGCAAAGTAGACTATACACCAATTTATGTATTAGACAATGGAGTAAATGCAGAAAATAGGTATCAATTAATTGATATGAAAGGAATAGCAAAACAATATGCTAGTGGAAATAAAGAAATAATAACAGAAGAACAGTATAATAAACTTTTAGATGGGTTGGATTTATTAAAAGAATTAATAAAGTAGAAAAATATTTTATATGTACTAATTGAAAGGAATGGAGTAAAAGTGAAAGTAGGATTTATATCATTAGGTTGTAATAAAAATTTAGTTGATACAGAAAAAGTAATAGCTTTATTTAAAAATAATGGATATGAGATAGTTAATAATCAAGAAGAAGCTGAAATTATAGTTATAAATACTTGTGGCTTTATAGAAAGTGCTAAGCAGGAAGCAATAGATACAATATTAGAAATGGCAGAATATAAGAAGAAAAAATGTAAATTTTTAATAGTAATGGGATGTTTAGTACAAAGGTACTTAACTGATTTAGAAAAATTAATACCAGAAGTAGATTTATATATTAAGTATAGTGAATATGATAAATTATGGGGAAAAGTAGAAAAATTAATAAATGATGAAGAAATAAAAGAAAAAATTAGATTTGATAAAATTCAGGATAGAGTTATAACAACAGGTGATAATTATGCATATTTAAAAATAGCAGATGGTTGCAGTAATAGGTGTACATATTGTGCAATACCATATATTAGAGGACCTTTAAAAAGCAGAGAGTTTGAAGAAATAATAGAAGAAGCAAAAAAATTGGCAGATAAAGGATATAAAGAGATTATACTTACAGCACAAGATACAACTAAATACGGTATAGATGTATATGGAAGACCACGTTTAGCAGAACTATTAGCGGAAATATGTAAAATAGAAAAAATTAAATGGGTTCGTTTTTTATATGCATATCCAGAGACAATAGATGATGAATTAATAAAAGTAGTAAAAGAAAATGATAAAATATGTAAATATTTTGATATACCAATTCAACATATTTCTAATAATGTTTTAAAAAGAATGAATAGAAAAAGTGATGGAACAAGTATACGTAATTTAATAAATAAACTTAGAGTAGAAATACCAGAAGTTATAATAAGAACAACTGTAATGGTAGGATTCCCAGGAGAAACAGCAACAGATTTTGAAGAATTATATTCATTTTTAAAAGAAGCTAAGTTTGATAAATTGGGAGCATTTAGTTATTCCAAAGAAGAAGGAACACCAGCAGCAAGATTAGGGGAACAAATTCATGGAGCACTTAAAAAAAGCAGATATAATAAGATAATGAAATTACAACAAGGAATTTCGAAAGAAAATATGCAAAAAAAGTTAAATAAAGAAATAGAAGTAATGATAGAAGGCTCAAGTTATGATGGTCAATATTATATAGGAAGAAGTTATATGGATGTGCCAGAAATAGATGGAATTGTATATGTAAAAACAAATAAAAATCTAAATAATGGAGAATTTGTAACAGTAAAAGTTACTAAAATAGAAGAATATGACTTGATAGCAGAATATTAAAAGAAGGTGAATAATTGTTCACCTTCTTTTAATATATGATTAGAACTAATATTAATATAAAAGTTTTAAACCTGTTAATACTTTATTAATAATTTTCAGCAGATACTTCAAAGAAAGATTGAGGATGTTTACAAACAGGACAAATTGTTGGTGCTTCTAATCCAACATGAATATGACCACAATTTCTACATTTCCATATAACAATACTTCCTTTTTTAAATACTTCGCCATTTTCTATATTAGATAATAATTTTCTATATCTTTCTTCGTGATGTTTTTCGACTTCAGCAATTCCTCTAAAAGTAGCAGCAATTTCTGTAAATCCTTCTTCATCAGCTTCTTTAGCAAATTTTGCATACATATCTGTCCATTCATAATTTTCTCCAGCAGCAGCATCAGCTAAATTAGCTTTAGTATCTCCAATTCCATTTAAATATTTAAAATGTAATTTAGCATGTTCTTTTTCGTTCTCAGCGGTTTCTAAAAATATAGCAGCTATTTGCTCATAACCTTCTTTTTTAGCTACACTAGCAAAATATGTATATTTATTTCTTGCCTCTGATTCACCAGAAAAAGCAGCCATCAAGTTTTTTTCTGTTTTTGATCCTTTTAACTCCATATTTAACCTCCTAATATAATTTTTACATGTATATAATATTACATATAATTCCAAAAGTCAATAAATATAAGAATTGATAAGTGTAAAAAAATATTTTTGTTGACATTAAATTAGTTTAAAAGTATAATTTATATTAAGAACATTATTTTACATTTTTAGATAAAATTTTTTAATAATTTTGGAAGAGAGGTTATTATGAAAAATAAGAAGAACATAGCTTTAATTTCTATAATAGTACTTATAGTTGCTATAATTATAGCAATAATTGTTATTGTTGTAATGCAAGTTACAGGAGGTAAGCCAAGAGATACTTTAGAAAATCAATTTGGTAATGAACAAACGGGAAATACTACACAAGGACCTGGTAGTGGGGAAGATATACTACCAATAATTCCAAATACAGAAATACCAACCAATAAAGAAACTATTGCAACTAGTTATTATTATAATCAATTAGATGATAATGCTAAAATAATTTATGATGGATTAAAAAGGGAAAAAAATAATTTGTTAACAGGAAATTATACTATAGATTTTGATTCAAGTTTTAATACTTTATTGCATGAAGAAAAAGGTGAAGAAAAATTAAAGGCTTCTTTCCAATCTGCATGGAATGCTTTTTATTATGACAATGTAGATGTGTTTTATGTAGATCCTAGTAAATTAGTTTTAACAACTGAATATGAAGTGGTTGGTGGTATAGGTAATTATAAAGTAACATTGGGAAAAGGTGAAAATGCAAATTACTTTAAAGGAGAAGTAACTACAGCTGAAGAAGCAAAATCTGCTTTAGAGCATATAAAAGGAATAAAAGAAGAAGTTGTAGAACTTGTAAAAGGTTTTGATGAATACAATAAAATATTAATAATACATAATTGGTTAATAGATAATTTAAAATATAATACAGAATTGGATAGCCCACATATTTATGATGTTTATGGAACATTAAACCATGCCTCAGCAGTGTGTGAAGGATATGCAAGAACATTTAAATATATTCTTGATGGATTAAATATACCTACTGTTTTAGTATCAGGAACTGCAACAAACACAAATAAAGAAGAAGAAACACATATATGGAATTATGTACAAATAGACAACAGATGGTATGCTATAGATTTAACATGGGATGATCCAATTATTCAGGGAAATGGAAAATTAACAGATGAATTAAGATATAAATATTTTATGAAAGGTTCAGAAGAATTTTTGAAAAATCATAAAGAAGATGGTAAAGTTTCTGAAAATAGCATAAATTTTACTTTTCCAACATTGAATAAAGAAAATTATAAAAAAGAAAAATAAAATTTTACTACATAAATAAGTTTCGTATTATAAAATAAAAAGCAGAAAGATTTCTGCTTTTTATTTTATAATCATTGGTCCAATGTTTGTTACAGTTCCAGCACCTAGAGTTAATACAATATCTCCATCTCTTGCATTATCTAAAATATATTGAACAATCTCATTAAAATCACTTATATATATAGCTCCTTTTCCTAAAGATTTAATTTTATTTACTAAATCTAAAGAAGAAATATTAAAAGTGTTATCTTCTCTAGCTGCATATATATCAGTAACTATAATATTATCAAAATTTATTAATGATTTTGCAAAATCATTTAATAATTCTTTTGTTCTACTATATGTATGAGGTTGGAATATTACCCAAGATTGATTATATGTTTTTTGTCTTAGTGCATTAAATGTTGCTTCAATTTCTGTAGGATGATGACCATAATCATCATACACAGTTATTCCATTTTTGGTTCCTACTAATTCGAATCTTCTATGGGCACCAGTATATTTTAATAATGCATTTTTTATATCTTCTTTTTCAATATTGTAAGCAAAACAAACAGAAATACATGCTAATGCATTTAAAATATTATGATAACCTGGAACAGATAATTTTATACTCTTAAAGAAATTGTTGTTATAATAAACATCAAATGTAGGAAGTCCATTTTTGTCAAAAGTAATATTTCTAGCAATAAAATTTGCATTTTCATTTTCAATCCCATAAGTTAAAACTTTGCAACAAGCAGATTTTATAATATGCTTACAATTAGAATCATCACTATTTATTACAAGTAAACCATCAGAAGGTAATAAGCCAATATAGTTATTAAAAGATTTTACTATATTTTCCATATTTCCAAAGTAATCTAAGTGATCATTATCTATATTTAATATAACTTCTGTTTTTGGAAATAATTTTAGGTAACTTTCAACATATTCACAAGCTTCAATAATAAAATATTCACTGTTACCAACTCTATAATTAGCTCCTAGTTGTTTTAAAAAAGCTCCTACTTGAATAGAAGGATCTTTAGAAGCTTCTAGAAAGCATAAAGATATCATAGAAGTAGTAGTAGTTTTACCGTGTGTTCCTGAAACACAAATACTATCATTGTATGCTTTTGTTATTTTTCCAAGAAATGTTCCTCTTTCTATAATAGGTATTCCTAATTCTTTAGCTTTTTGCAATTCTATATCATTTTTTGGTACAGCAGCACTGTATATCACCACATCAGAGTTTACTAAATCATCTAAATTATGACCTATTTTTACACTAATACCATTTTTAATAAGCATATCAGTAGTTTCTGATTTTGAAATATCAGAACCAGTTACTTTTATCCCCCAATTATTTAGAATTTCAGCAATACCACTCATACTTATGCCACCAATTCCAATTAAATGAATATGTTTATATTGTTTTATTTCTTCAATATTAGCCACAATGCTACACCCCTTTTAAATTATTGCATAAATCATTATATACTTTTTTAGTGCTTTTTTCAATATATTTAGTAAAAAATGACAAATAATATTAATCATCTTGATTTTATTTTTAGTATATACTATGAATGAATAATAAAAATGTGAATATCATTAGTAAGATATATACGGTATAAAAGGATAATTATAAATAAAAAATTATAAAAAATGTAAAAAATAGAAGGAAAAAAAAAATTTTTGTAGAATAATATAATTGTACATATAATGAATGTACAAAATATTTAAAACTTTGGAAGGCGGTGCTCAAATGCAAATTACAGATGTACGTATCAAAAGAATGAATTCTGAAACAAGAATGAAAGCAGTAGCTTCTGTTACATTCGATAATGAATTCGTTATTCATGACATTAAAGTTATTGAAAAGAAAGAAGGAGGATTCTTCATTGCTATGCCAAGCAATAAATTAAGAAATGGAGAATTCAAGGATATAGCTCATCCAATCAACGCAGAAGCTAGAGAAAAAATTCAAAATGCTATATTAAAAGCTTATGAAGATCTAGGAAGCGAAGAAGCTGAATAATTAAAAAATAAGAGATGTTACTTTTAGCATCTCTTTTGTTTTTTTATATACAGTATAATTATTATAAAGAAAATCCCACCTAGAATATGTTTAGGTGGGAAAAAGGAATAAAAGTTAAACGTTAGATGTGGCAGGTACATAGAATAATGCGATATTGAAGTCAAATATTTCAGGAGTTCGTTCTACACGAACAATGCGAAATCCTTTTTTGACTAACTCATTGATTTTCTTTTCGCACATTTCCTGTGCCA
>CAUWNG010000068.1:0-9526 GCA_963560005.1 uncultured Clostridia bacterium | reverse complement strand
GATACTGAATATAATAAATACAAAAAGATTTCCAACAGAGTTAATGAATTATATGATAATTATAGTAATAAGGAACCTCATGAAACAACTAGTATGAACAAAGCAATGACTTGGTATGGTATACAAATGAAAACTATGACTGATGATAGTACATCAAAATTATCAGAATTATTAATGCAAGGTACTAATATGGGAATTATAGAAGGAAGAAGATTATTGAATCAAAATATAAATATAGAAAATAATGTAAAAAATATTTTAAATGATTTTGTTGTAATGCAAGAGGATAGTATAGAAACACTAAAAAAGTACTTGTAAATATATCCTTCTAAGAGAATTAGATTACTTCTATATAATCATAAAGGAAATAAAATAAAAACCTTTTGCAATAATCAATAAAATTGGACGTTAATGAAAGCAAAACTTTCAACGTCCAATCAATATTAAATAATACTATATAGCTTTTAACTCTTCTTCCATTACATTTTTTACCTCACTCTTTAATCCCTCTACACATATTTTTATATTTTTTCCACTTATATTAGCTTTAATTGGTTTTAATATTTTTAAAGTAACATCTGGCTTTCTTTTAAATATTTTTCTATATCCTTCTGGTTCCCTAAATTTATAAACCATTGGTATAACAGGTACTTCGTTTTTTACTGCAAAATCAAATGCTCCATTCTTAAATTTCCTTATTTCTTTACAATAAGGTCTTAACGAAGCTTCTGGATAAAAATGTACAATATTACCACTTTTTAAAACATTATTAATTGATTTTATAAAATTTTTTCTATTTTTTATACCTTCTGGTATTGGTATTGCTCTTAAATATTTTATTAATTTTCTTACGAATGGTATTTTAAAGCTATCTTCTTGCGTAGTATAATATATTTTTCTCTTCCCATAAGCAAGTCCTATCATCGCACAATCTAAAATTAATACATGGTTAGAAACATTTATTGCTCCTCCTTTTATTTCTCTTATATTCTCCTGTCCTTCTATTTTTAAATCATATATTATTTTAGTAAGCAATTTTAAAATTGGAAATGCAATACCATAATATAACAAATTAGAAATAAGAGAAAAAAATGTATTATCTGGAATATAATCATAATTTTCATCAATTTTAAATTCTAATGGTTTTCCAAAATATATTACTTGTTCATTATCTTCTAATATTTCTTCAGTTGCTTCCTTCATTATTACTCACATTCTTTCTTAAGATACAAAACTAATAAATATAACTAAATTGATTATTTGTTTTGACTATTACTTATTTCAAAATTTCTTCAATAATTATATTTGCAATTTTATCAGTTGTATTTTTATCTATATATTTTTCTTGATTTTTTATTATTTCTTTTTGCAAATTACTATCATCAATTAATTTTTTAGTATTTACTATTACATCTTCCATTGTATCGCATTTAATAGACATTCTTCTATTACTAAAAAAATCCGCATTATAGTTTTCACATCCTGGTATTGGCATAGTATGTATAAAAGGTTTCCTTAATGTAGCTACTTCTGTTGTTGTTAATCCTCCTGGCTTTGTAAGTACTATTTCACTGCTTTTAATATATTCACTTAACCTTTTTGTAAATGGAATTGGAGTTACCCTTTTATTATCTTTATATTCTTCTCTTATTGTTTTTAATAATTTTACATTATTCCCACAAGAAATAATATATCGTATCTTTTGTGTATTATTTAAAAGCATCTTTATCATTGTAGTAATATTTCCAAATCCCATACTACCTGTTAATATTAGTACATATTTTTTATCTATATCTAATCCCAATATTTTTTTACTATCATCTTTGTTATAATTCATTCTATATTGTTTAGCAACCGGAATACCATAAGGTAATAATTTTTCTTGTTTTATCCCCTTACTTAAAAAATCTTTTTCTAACTCTTTACTTGGTATAACAAAATAGTCTGGATCAGTTTCTTCCCAAAAAGGTATGCAAACATAATCTGTCGCAATTTGCATAAAATGTATTGGAAATTCTTTTTTTATTGCTGTTAAAGCTTGTGCTGCAAATAAATGTGTAGTTATAATATATTTATATCCATTTTCTTTTATATATTTATATAATTTTTTTCTATTCAATTTATTAAGTTGATATACTGGTGACTTAATATCTAATTTTTGATATAACTCTCCTAAATGATATACCGCTTTAAATACTTTTCCATTTCCGTAAGTAGATTTTATATACAAATGATTTATATAATTTTTTATTTTAGGATTAATAATATCTAAATATTCAATAAAATCTGCTTTAATTCCTTTATCTATTAGTGATTCTTGTATGGCTAAAGCAGCTGAATTATGTCCTCCACCTGTTCCACATGATAGTATTAAAACTTTACTTTCTACATTTTTTTCTGTATTTTTTTCTTCTTCAATTTTTTTATTTTTTGCAAATAAAATACTCATCTTAACCCCTTATTATAAAACATCAAGTTATTACAAAACACTTATTTTTTACACTTTTATAAAACTTAATTTTAAATATAAAGTCCGAAGAAAGTTAATATAAATTTTGCAAAATAATATATTCCCATAATTGCCACAAATTTTTTAATAAATTTATTATCTTCTTTCTCTTCAAATAATGACTTTGTTCCAAAATACAATAATACTGTAGAAATTATATTACAAAATCCTAAAAAAGGTGTTGTTAATTTTGATACAGATGAATTTATAATATTTAATAAGCTTACTACTGTAGCTATAACAACTGGTATTTTTACTATTATAACGGTAATTAATGTTGTTAAAAATGATTTTTTATTTTTATTATTTATTAAATAAATTGATACAGCTAAAACTAGTAATGTTAATATTGGAACAAGTATAGCTTTAATTATATTTATCATATTTGAAAATACACTTTTAAAGAAAAATTCAAAACTTCCAAATGTTCCAAATAAATACATTGAAGCAAATTCCAAAATATTATCTGCCACAATAGCAATTAACCAAACAGCTAATATTATTATAGCAATCATTAAAAAGTTTTTACCTTTATCTTTAGCTACTGTATTTAATTCATTTATAGGATTTTTAAAAAATTCTTTAATAAAACCTTTGGTTATTTTTGTATCATTTTTTAAGTTTGCATTTTTTATTGTTTCTTTTACAGCATCAACAGTTTCTTTGGTTTCCTTTTTTATTTCTTCTTTAGCTACATTTTCATGTTCATTTTTAATTTCTTCCTCCCCAATTTTTTCTTGTGTCTCTTTATTTTCTTCCATAATAATCAACCCTTTCTTTTTTCTATAATCTACATATAATTTAACTATATTTTCTCTAAAAAGTAAATATATTATTATAAATATATATTAAATTTCTACTATTTTATTATTATTTGGATATAATATATTGTAAAAATTTATTAGTTAATGATATAATTTTAAAAAAGTGAAAGGAGTTAATTAACTATGGTAGATAAAAAAGATGCAGAACTATTAAAAGAAAAACTTTTTAATAATAAAAAAAATGCTTGGAATTTAAAATCTTTAGATGAAAAAGGAGAGATTTTTGAATATTCCAAAAATTATATTGATTTCTTAAACAATTCTAAAACAGAAAGAGAAATTATATCAAGCTCAAAAAAAATAGCAGATGATAATGGGTTTAAAAATATAAATGAATTTTCTAGTTTAAAACCCGGAGATAAAATCTATTATATCAATAAAGATAAAAGTATGTATTTAGCTGTTATTGGTAATGACATATTAAATGATGGTCTAAATATTATTGGGTCTCATGCGGATTCTCCAAGATTAGATTTAAAACCTAATCCTCTATATGAAGATTCAGAATTTGCATATTTTAAAACACACTATTATGGAGGAATAAAAAAATATCAATGGACAACAATTCCACTTAGTATTCATGGTGTAGTTGTAAAAACAAATGGTGAAAAAATTAATATAAATATAGGCGAAAGTGAAGATGATCCTATTTTTACTATTACAGATTTATTGCCACACCTTGCCCAAGAACAAATGGAAAAGAAATTAAAAAACGGTATTGATGGTGAGGATTTAAATCTTTTAATTGGAAGTATACCTTATGATGCAGATGTTACTGAAAAAGTAAAATTAAATATTTTAAATATTTTAAATAGCAAATATGGCATTACTGAAGCAGATTTTTTAAGTTCTGAACTTGAACTTGTTCCTGCTTTTAAAGCTAGAAGTATGGGATTTGATAATAGTATGGTTGCTGCTTATGGTCAAGACGACAAAGTTTGTGTATATACTTCACTTACTGCTCTAATGAATATAAACAATCCTCAAACTACTGCCGTTTGTATAATTTCTGATAAAGAAGAAATAGGTAGTATGGGAAATACAGGTATGGAATCAGCAGTCTTTAATACATTTATAGCTGAAATTTTAAATAAACTAAAAATAAATAATGCAAATGTTTTAGACCAAGTATTCTGTAATTCTAAAATGCTTTCTGCTGATGTAGATGCTGGTTTAGACCCAATATATTCATCCGTTTCTGAAAAAAATAACACTTCATATTTAGGTAGAGGGATTGGATTATGTAAATATACAGGTGCAAGGGGTAAATCTGGAGCTTCAGATGCAAATGCTGAATTTGTAGCAGAAGTAAGAAATATTTTTGAAAAAAACAATATAAGATATCAAATTTCTGAATTAGGAAAAGTAGACATTGGCGGTGGTGGAACAATTGCTTATATACTTGCTAATAAAGGAATAGAAGTAATTGATTGTGGTATTCCTGTATTATCAATGCACGCACCTTATGAAGTTACAAGTAAGTTAGATATATATGAAGCATATAATGCTTATTTGGCCTTTTGGAAAAATTAATATTAAAAAGCGGAACCAGAACGGTTCCGCTTTTAGTATGGTTTGAATTTTTTCATCTAGCACTTATCCGCATATAAGGACAATTTTCTGGGCATCGACCCTCTTCGTCCTTTGGACAGTCAGACTCTAAACTGTGTGGACAATCCCATGTACACTTTTCAGTCGTTCCTGGAATAGTATGTACCTCAATGAGATTACCTTCAACACCTCTTATTGAATTCCGTTTTTCTACCATACAATTATGCCTCCTTATAATGTAAGTAATTTATATTATAGCACATAAAACAATAAATTGCAACCTTTTTTACAATATTTGTAATTTTAGAATTATTCTTATATTCTATTTTTCTATCTTTTCTGATAAAATGTCATCTATTTTTCTTCACAAACAGCAATATAAACTCCTTCTCTGCTAAACATATCTGCATATACATTATTTAATTGGTTTATTTTGCCACATCTTTTCCAACCATCATTTTCAAGATTTATATATATTTCTTCCAAAGTATTTCCAGCATATTTTTCTGCATCTTCATAAATTTTATTCATTATATAAAAAGTTTCATCTGTATTTGTATATGCTACTTCATATATTTTTATTTTAGACATATTTTCCTCCTTTTTATTTCTAACTTATTATATTTTAACATATTTAAATAAAAATGTATACATCTTCTGTTAAAAGAAATAACAAAAATTCAAAATCAATGTATTAATGTTATTATATGCAAAATATATTGGAAAATCAACATATTTTTAAATTTCAAGGAGGGATTTTTATGATAGATAAATTAAAAGTTATAAACTTTCTATAAGACTTTGGTTGTACAACATTTAGCCATTTACAAATCTTATATAGAGATAAAAATAACAATTCTTATGCCCTAAAATTATCCAAGTATTGATTTTGATATAATTTAGGCAAATATTATTAAGGAGAGGATAGAAATGAATGAATTAAAAAATGAAGAAATTGAATTTAAT
The DNA here is from genome assembly GCA_963560005.1 of uncultured Clostridia bacterium. Classification (GTDB taxonomy): domain Bacteria; phylum Bacillota; class Clostridia; order TANB77; family CAG-508; genus CAG-273. Next base: position 3,676 of record CAUWNG010000068.1, on the reverse strand, counting down.
ACTATTTGTGAGGAATGGTTATCTTTCAAGAAAAATAAAGTTAAAGAATCATCTTACTTAAATTATAAATTTATTATTGATAAATATTTTAAAAATGATTTTAATAGTAAGCAAATAAAGTATTTTAGAGAATATGACTTAAATAAATATATTGATAAATTAAAGGAAAAATTAGCAAATAAAACAATTAAAGATATCATATCTGTTTTTAAATCAATATTAAGATATGCAGAAAGAAAATATAATATGGATTTTAAACTTGACTTAATATCGTGTCCTATCATATATCAAAAAGAAATTGAAGTATTTTCCGAAAATGAAAAAATGAAATTAGAAAAGTATTTATTAGCAAATCAAGAATTAAAAAATATAGGAATTTTAATTAGCCTATATTCAGGGTTAAGAATTGGTGAAATTTGTAGTTTAAAATGGTCAAATATAGATTTTGAATCTAAATTAATATATGTAAATCACACTATGCAAAGAGTTTATATAGAAAAAAAGAAAACGCAAGTAATTATTACAGAGCCTAAAACTAAAAAATCTATAAGAAAAATACCTATTGCCAAAATTTTATATAACAAGCTAAAAGAAATAAGTACAAACTATTCTAAAGATGATTATATTTTAACTCGGAAAAAAAGATAAATATATGGAGCCTCTAGCCTATAGATATACATATAAAAAAGTTCTTAAGAATTGTAATATACCATATAAGAAATTTCATTGTTTGAGACATACTTTTGCAACTAGATGTATGAGAGTGGGAATGGATGTTAAATCTTTGAGTGAGGTTTTAGGACATTCTAATATTAGTGTTACTCTTTCTATTTATGTTCATTCTTGTTATGAGATTAAGAAAAAATTTATAGATAAAATATGAATAATCTGCTTTTACTTCTTTATAGTAATACTTTTTTGTATAATAAAAATTTCGCATCTACATGTTTTTCTTTAGTTTTATTTCCTCTTATAAATTTTGAATCTAAAGAAACTTTAGAAAACAATGCAAGATTTTTTCTGTTTATTCAACTAATTTTATTTGTTCATTTATTTCTAATCCATTAGTATTTGAATCTAAAGATTAAAAAAGATAAAAAAATAAACACAACTAAAAAAATTGTGTGTTTGAAAAGTTAGTAATTAAGTATGAAACTTAATTATATTATTATTAGCAATAATATATCATTTTTCAATAAAAAAGTAAATACCCCAAAATTAAATTTTTCTTCTTCTATTTTCTGAAAGTCTTTTGTGTCTAAGCTTATCTTAATTTGTATTTTTTATTAAGTTTCATACTTAATAAAATATATACGAAAGGGGATAAAAAATTCAAATGAAAAAAAAAGAAAAAGGAATTACTTTAATTTCGCTTGCAGTAACAATAATTGTACTTTTAATATTAGCTCGGGGTAAGTATAGCGACATTAATAGGAGACAATGGAATATTAAATCAAGCTAATAAAGCAAAGGCAGAGACAGAAATAGCAGAAGTAAAGGAAAACGTAAAAACAGATATTTTAGGAATTCAAACATCAAATAAAACAACACAAATAAGTAAAGTAGAATTTTATAAAATATTGGATAAGTATTTTGTAGATATACCTGAAAATTATACTTTAAATACAGAAATTATAACAAAATCAGAATATGGAAGTCATAAAATAAAAATATCAGATTTATATAATGAAAACTTAAAAGAAAAAATAATAACAAATTTAGACATAGAAAATGCAACAGATAAACGTCAGTATTATGGAGCAATAGTAAAAGGATATGAATTGCCAAGCACTACACAAACAGACATAGGATGGAAAATACTTTATGCAGATAAAAATAACATTTATTTAATAGCAGATAATTATATAGAAAAAGAAAATTTACCAAATTCTACAACAGAGCAAGAAGTATCAACCACAAATAAACCAAATGATGGTACAAATGCAAAAGCAGCATACTTTAATAATATATTAGTAGATTATACTGGTTCAGAAAGAATAAAAGATAAAAAGTTAAAAAAATTAAATGATAAATATTTCTATAAGACTGAAAACGGAAAAGAAATAGAAAATTTTGCAAGCACAGATAATAATATGAAATCAGTAGCATATATGATGGATATAACTGCATGGAATAGCAAATTTAAAGATACCAATAATAAGGCAGAATATGCAATAGGTGGACCAACGATAGAAATGTTAATAAAATCATATAATCAAAAATATAAAGTAAATTATCAAATGAAAGTGCAAAATTCTATAGGATATGAAATAAGTAAAGATGGTGGAAAAAATTGGGGAACATTCTATTCAGAAATGTTAAGTATTAAAGATGATTTGTATGTAATAAGCTCAATTAAAGATGCTAATGCAATGTGGTTAGCATCACCATCAAATTATAGTGCCAGTGCAGTTATGGCTATAAGTTGTGGAGGTGCTGTTATATATAATGGATATGCTAATACTAATACTGGATTTCGACCAGTAATCGCCCTTAAATCTGATGTAAAACTTCAAGAAAATATAGATGGTTCATATAGTATAAAATAATTCTCTGATATCCAAACAGAATTTATGAAGTATTTGAAAATAGGTAGATACAAAGGTTTAAAATTTGCCCAAAAGATATTTAAAGTGTGGAAAATAAAACAAATACCACACTTTTTATGTTAATGAGCATGAGAAAAAGGGAGATTATATATATCCTAAAATATTGAATGTAAGATGAAAAAATATATTCAATGGAACCAAAACGGTAAGAATAATTTCTAATAGCACGAGAAGTATCATCATTAATAATTAATAACCAAGGTTCATCATTGTTAGAATAATTAGAAACAACAATATTTTGAATAAAAAATAGAACCTCAACATAAGGAAACATCTCATCAGTTAGAAAAATAATATGATAATGATAAAAAGATCATAAGTGAAAAAGATTTGTAGTCAAAAAAGAACATTCATATTAACGTTACGAATGTTCTTAACTAAAACAAATATATAAAAAAATCTTGTTAGAGTTTTTTTATGGTGAGCCAGGAGGGATTCGAACCCCCGACCCCAGGCTTAGAAGGCCTGTGCTCTATCCAACTGAGCTACTGACCCATAACACTGACTTATATAATAATAACACTTTTCTTTTTTATTGTCAATAAAAAATTGCCAAATCTTGAATTTTTATTAAAAATTTATATAATTTCAGTCAATACATTTTTATTTTTTGTAATTTTAATTTGGCAATATTATTTTTGGTTCTTTTTTATTCTGTTTATATAAAGTAATCTTATTACCTATAGCTTGAACAAATACTGAATTAGTAAGCTCAGATATTTTATTTCCTATATTTTTCACATCATTTGGGGCTGTCTCTAATACATTTATTTTTATAAGTTCTCTTGCTTCTAATGCCTCATTTAATTGTTTAATCAAATTTTCTGATATTCCTATTTTTCCAATTTGAAATATTGGTTCTATAGTATTTGCTAATCCTCTCAAATATGCTCTTTGTTTGCTTGTCATTTTTTCACTCCCCTATATAAATATGTATTATTATATCAGTTATTTAATTTTTTTTCAATATTGTATGTATTTTTACTATGAATATTCTGTGATATGATCACCCTATGAATATTCTGTGATATGATCACCCTATAAAATTATTTTATGAAAAGTTCACC
>CAUWNG010000067.1:0-9549 GCA_963560005.1 uncultured Clostridia bacterium | reverse complement strand
AACTTTTCATAAAATAATTTTATAGGGTGATCATATCACAGAATATTCATAAATAAAAGGCAAAAGTATTGTAATTAAAGCAAAAATGTAATATAATTGTAATATAAGTGGCATTATTATATATTGATGTTTGGAAATCTTATATCCGTAAGAAGGAAAAACATATTATTTTTATGAATTGAAATTTATAAAAAAAAGGAATATTGACATTAAAAAAAATATATGTAAAATATATAATAATGTAATAATAAAAGGAAGGTAAAACTATGAAAATTAGAAAAAGTATCATTATAACAATGCTTTCATTAATTATATTATTTATGACAAGTATAGTTTCAAATGCTGCTACAGGAAGTATGCATTTAGGAATAAAAATGTTAAGAAGTTCAGGATATGGTTATAAAGCACTAGAGAAAAATATATGGAAAATTACAGAATATGATAGTAGTGGAACAGTATGGAATTATGATAATACAATATACTGTTTAAAAGGTGGACCAGGATTTGGGTCAACAGAATTTGGTAATGGAGTGCCAAAAGTAAGAGAGTATACAAGATATTTTGACATGAAAAAACCTAAAGATATTCCATCACCTTATGTTAATGCATTACCAGATATAAATAGTAATACTTATAAGGCATTATTATGGGTATTAGAAAATTCATATCTTCCAGCTAAATCAAATGCTTCAGAAGAAGAAAAGAAACAAGCAAAAGAATATAGAGATTTACTATTAAAATCAGCAGGATTAGAAGGCAGTGTTTTAACAGATGATGATATAGACGCTGTACAACAATTAGCAGTATGGTATTTTACTAATGATGATAGTTATCATACAGAAACATTTGAGTTTTGGGTAAATAGCATTGCTGGAGAAGATAAAGCTTATAATCCATTAAGTGATGATATACTAGAAAATGGTTGGGATAGAGCTGAAGAATCTCAATTGTTATTTGAATATTTTATAAATACAGCAAAGAAAAAAGCTGTAAGTTATGAAATAGTATCAGATGAAAATTCAGGAGCTCCAGTAAGAATAGATGATACCAAAATAAATATAGAAGAAGTTAATCATAGATATATTGTTGGACCTTATAGGATAACTCAATTAAGAGATATAAATTATACTTTAAATTTGCAAATTACAGATAAAAATGGAGCACCACTATCACCACAATTTTTAGATAGTAATAAAAAACCTATTTCAGTAAGTGATTACAAAGAATTATTAAATAAAGAATTTTACATATCACTTCCAAATACAACAAACATAGAAAATATTACATTAAAAATAGATGGTACATATTATTATACAAAAATAACCTATTGGTCAGTAGAAGGTGCGGCAGCTAGTGAACAACCAGTAGTATTAATAGAGAGAATAAAGAAAACTTATGAAGCAAGTGTTTCAGTGGGAAAAGATTTACCAGAAGAAAAATTTGATTTAGCATTAAGAAAATTTATAGTATCTATAAATGGAGAAAAGCCAACAACAAGTAGAGAGCCTGTTATATCAAAAGAAGAAATAAATAAATTAAATAATGCTACTACAACAACTGCAAATAAAGTTCATCCAAAAGATGCATTAGTTGTATCAACAGGAAATAAAGTTGTATATAAGATTAGAATATATAATGAAGGTAATGTAGATGGATATGCAACAGAAGTAACAGATTATCTTCCAGAAGGATTAAAATTCTTACCAGATAGTAAAATAAATAAAGATAATGGATGGACAAATCCAACTGGTGATGGTAAAACAATAGTTAGTGAGAAGTTAGCTAATGAAATAATAAAAGCATTTGATGGAGAAAACTTAAGTTATAAAGATCTAGAGATAGAATGTGAAGTAATAGCAGAAGCAGGAGATACTACACAGTCATTAAAAAATATTGCAGAAATAACAAAACATAAAGATATTCATGGAAATAAAGATGTTATAGATAGAGATTCAAAACCAAACAATGTAAATAAAGAACATTATGGAAATACAAGTCAAGAAGATGATGATGATTTTGAACACCTTGTTATTCCTGGTAAAAAGTTGAATTTTGACTTAGCATTAAGAAAGTTTATAATATCTATAAATGGAGAAGCACCAACAACAAGTAGAGAGCCAGTTATTTCACAAGAAGAATTGAATAAATTAACCAATAAGGAAGTAACTACAGCATACAAGGTACACCCTAAAAATCCATTAACAGTAAAAACAGGAGATAGAGTTGTATATACAATAAGAGTATATAATGAAGGCGATATAGATGGATATGCAAAGGAAATTACAGATTATTTACCATCTGGATTAAAATTTATATCAGATAGTCAAATAAATATAGAAAATGGTTGGTCAAATCCATCAGGAGATGGTAAAACAATAGTTAGCAAAAAGTTAGAAAACCAAATTATAGCTGCATTTAATGGAAAGATTTTAAGTTATAAAGATTTGCAAGTAGAATGTGAAGTAATTGCAAAAGTTGGGGATAATGATAGTTTAAAAAACATAGCAGAAATTACAAAACATAGTGATTCAAAGGGAAATGAAAGCATTGTAGATAGAGATTCAACACCACATAATGTAGATAAAGAGAATTATGGAAATACAAGTCAAGAAGATGATGACGATTTTGAGCAATTAGTAATATTAGAACAATATTTTGACTTATCTTTAAGAAAATTTATTACAGTTGTGAATAATAAAGAATTAGTTGATGAAAATGGAAATTATTTAAGAGAGCCTATAGTAGATAACACACCATTAATAGATGGAAGTTCAACAACATCAATTTATAATCATCCAAAATATCCAGTAGGAGTTAGTGTTGGAGATGAAGTTATATATACAATAAGAGTATACAATGAGGGACAATTAGATGGATATGTTCATGAAATAACAGATTATCTACCATCACAATTAGAATTTGTTGTAGATGATGAATTAAATGCAAAATATGGATGGGCAGTAAGTGAAAATGGAAGAGTAGTAAAAACAGATATTACATCACCATCTACAGTAAATTCAGCATCAAGAGATGAAATATATGCAAGCAGAAATAATGGAAATACATTATTAAAAGCTTTTGATGGTTCTAATTCTTTAGACTATATTGATGTAAAAATAAAATGCAAAGTAAAAAATGATATTGATTTATTTGAGAAAATTACTAATATAGCTGAAATTACAAGTTTTACAAATTCAAATAATGAAAAGGTAGAAGATAGAGATTCTCAAGAAAAAAATGTTGTATTACCAAGTGATGAAACATTGCCAAATTATAAAGATGAAGAAATAAATAGAGAAGATAAATATATACCTGGTCAACAAGATGATGATGACTTTGAAAAATTGGTATTGCAAAAATTTGATTTGGCATTGAGAAAGTTTATAACAGGTGTAAACGATAAAGAAATTACTAATAGAGTTCCAATATTTACAGTAGATAAAAATGGAGAATATGTTTATGAACATACAAAAGAACCTGTTGAAGTAGAAAACAATAATGTTGTAATTTATACATTAAGAATATTTAATGAAGGAAATCAAGCAGGGTATGCAGAAGAGGTAAAAGATGATATACCAGAAGGATTAGAATTTTTACCAGCTCATGAATTAAATAAAGAATATAGATGGAAAATGTATAAAAAAGATGGAACAGAAACTACTGATGTTAAAGAAGCTACAAATATAAGAACAGATTATTTATCAAAAGAACAAGAAAGCAAAGAAAAAGAAAATCTAATTGATGCATTTAATCCAAAAACTATGACAATGCCAGATTATAAAGATGTAAAAGTTGCATTTAAAGTGACAGAACCAAATACATCTGATAGAATTATAATAAATATTGCAGAAATTTCTGAAGATAGTGATGAGAATGGAAAACCAGTAGAAGATATAGATTCAACTCCAGATAATGATAAAGAAGGAGAAGATGATATAGATATAGAGAAAATAAAAGTAAAATATTTTGACTTATCTTTGAAAAAATGGGTAGAAAAAGCAATTGTAATATATGAAGGAAAACAAACTGTTATAATGTCTGGACATACTGGGGATGAAAATCCAGAACCACCTCTAAAAGTTGAAGTAAGAGGAAGTAGATTAGAGAAAACTACAATAAAATTTGGTTTTAAAATAAAAGTAACTAATGAAGGTGAAATTGCAGGTTATGCAAAAGAAATTTCAGATTATATTCCAAAAGGATTAAAATTTGAAGCAAAAGATAATCCAAAATGGAAGCAAGAAGGAGACAACAAAGTAGTAACAGATCAATTAAAAGATACTTTATTAAAACCGGGTGAAAGTGCAACAGTTGATATATTATTAACATGGATTAATAGTAGAGATAATTTAGGATTAATGACAAATACCGCTGAAATAAGTGATGACTACAATGAAAGTAATACACCAGATATAGATTCAACACCAGATAATAGAGTAGAAGGAGAAGACGACATAGATGATGCACCAGTTTTAGTATCTATAGTAACTGGTGGAGGAGCACCACTATATATAGGATTAACATTAACATCATTAGTAATATTATCAGTTGGAATATTCTTAATTAAGAGATTTGTTATCTAATAAATAAAAAAGGTTGGATTTAATTATCCTTCCTTTTTTATTTGTTAAAAATCAATTCACAACTATATGTGGAAACTGTGAATCTAAGAATAAAAATTTTATTAAATTATAAATCTATGTTTACATTAAAAAATGCTTGTGATATAATTCAAAATGTAGAGGTGAATTTATGAATCAAATACTAATGACAGAAAAAAAGAAAAAACAAAAAAAACCAAAAGGACCAGTAGAAATAAAAAATATTGTAAAATTTTTTGCAGGCTCAATTATTGTATTTGGTGTAGTAATGATAGGACAAGCATCCTATGCAATATACAAAGGACATGAGAATAGAAGAATAGATGTACCACCAGAAGTAAATATAGTTAGAGTTAATGATACAGCAGTACTTACAGTAAATCATAATGTGGAAATTTCAAAAATAACATATAATTGGGATCATGGAGAAAGTACAGTATTACCAGAAGGAAGTTTGTCAGCTGAAGAAGTTATTGTTTTACCAAATGAAAATACAACATTATATATTACTATAGAAGATATAAATAGAAAAGAAATAACATATCAGAAGCAATTTTTACTTGAAGGTGTAGATATAACAAAACCTAAAATTACTATAGAAACTCAAGATGGTAGCAATTTATTAAAAATTGTAGCTACTGATGAAACAAAGCTTAATTCTGTAACATACAAGTGGAATAATGAGGAAGAAAAACAATTAAAAACAACAGAAGAAGATAATAAAAAAATAAAGCATGAATTTGAAATGACTGAAGGAAATAATAAACTTATAGTTTCTGCTACTGATGCTAATGGAAATTATGAGAATATAGAAAAAGAAATAATAGTATCTTCAAGACCTACAATAAATATTACAAAAGATAATGATAAATTAATAGTAGAAGTAACTGATAAATATGGTATTAAAGAAATAACAGTTAATTTAAATGGTCAAGTGTATAGTGCAAAAGATTTAAAAGAACTTAAAGAAGTAAAAGTTGGACCTTTAAAATTAGCAAAAGGTAATAATACTATAAGTATAACAGTAAAAAATAAGAATGGTTTAATTGGTAGAGGATCAACACAAATAGAATATTAACCTTAAATAAGGAGAATGATTTATGAGTCAGGAAATTTATATTATAGATGATAATAATGAAATAGAAAGTAATTTAAAACAAATCTTTAAAGAAGAAAAAGATTATATATTTAAAAAGGCTAATCCGGAAGAAATGGATGATGTTTTAAAAAATATACCTGATTTAATTATAATAAATGAAGATGGAATGAATGGGGATATATATAAAATATGTAATAAAATTAGAGAAAATGAAGACAATGCTATAACTCCTGTTATAGTAATATCTTCAAATAAAGAAAAACAACACAGAATAAAGATTTTACAAGCATTTGTTGAACATTATATTAAATCTCCAATAGATTATGAATATTTATATTACACAATAAAAAATATTATTAGATTATTAAATAGTAATAGAAGAGTAAGTCCTTTAACAGGATTACCTGGCAATGTTCAAATACAAGCTGAAATAAAAAAGAGATTATTAAATAAAGAGGAATTTGCAATATTATATATAGATTTAGATAATTTTAAAGCATATAATGATGTTTATGGATTTCTTAATGGAGATGAAATAATAAAGTTTACAGCTAAAACAATATCAAAATATGTTAATATTTATGGAGAAGAGGGAAATTTTGTTGGGCATATAGGAGGAGATGACTTTGTAGCGATAACATCAAATATAAATTGTGAGGGAATGTGCCAAAATATTATAGCTGAATTTGATAGTGGAGTAAAAAATTACTTTACAGATGACGATATAATGAAGGGATATTTAGAAGTGCCAAACAGAAAATGTGTAATAGAGCAATTCCCTTTAACAACAATTTCTGTAGGAGTTGTAGTAGCTGATAATGGAAGATTTAATAATGTATTAGAAATTGGAGAAGTTGCAGCACAAGTTAAGCATTTAGCAAAAATAACTCCAGGAAGTACTTATGTAATAGATAGAAGAAAAAAAGGAGAAAGCTTAGATCATTTTAATTGTGATATTGGTTAAAAGTTGTAATGGTTAGTCAGTAAATTGACTAACCATATTTTTGTATGTTATATTAGTTAAAGTTAAAAAAAGGAGATTGATTTGAATGAAAGCTATAAAAAAAATATATAATCCTCCTAAATATGATACTATAAAAGAATATATCAATGAAGGAATTAATAATTATCCAAACAATGTAGCATTTAGAATAAAAGAAAAAAGAGATAAAAAAGTTATATACAAAGATATAACTTATACTAAATTCAAAGAAGAATTAGATGGATTAGCACAAGGCTTTATAGAAATAGGATTAAAGGGAAAAAGAATAGCTATTATAGGAAAGAATTGTTATGAATGGGCATTAACATACACAGCAACTTTAAATGGTGTAGGAATTACAGTGCCACTTGATAAAGGATTACCAGAACAAGAAATAGAATCTCTATTACAAAGAAGTCTTGCAGATGCAATAATTTTTGAGGATAGCTATTTAGAAATAATAAATAGAATAAAATCAAGAAATAACACAAAAGTTAAAGAATATATATGTATGCAAGAAATAGATGATTTTAAATCTTTAAATGAAATTATTAATGTTGGAAAAATGGCAATAAAAAATGGAAAAGATGAATATAAAAATATAGAAGTAAATCCGGAAGAAATGGCTGCAATTATTTTTACATCAGGAACCACATCACTTTCTAAAGCAGTAATGTTATCTAATAAAAATATAGCTAGTAATATTTATGGTATAAAATGTTCAGAAAAAATATATAGTACTGATATTAATTTGGCTTTTTTACCATTTCACCATACCTTTGGTTCTACAGCATTGTTATTATTTTTATCAGAAGGTGTAACCAATGTTTTTTGTGATGGTTTAAGATATATAGCACAAAATTTAAAGGAATATAAAGTTTCAATATTTGTTTGTGTTCCTTTATTATTAGAAGCGATGTATAAAAAGATAATGACAGAAGTAGAAAAACAAAATAAAACTAAAGTTATAAAAATAATGTGTAAAGTGTGCAACTTTTTATTAAAATTTGGTATAGATATTAGAAGAAAAGTGTTCAAGCAGATTTTAGATAATTTAGGTGGTAATATAAGATTTGTAATTAGTGGTGCTTCTGCTATAGATAAAAATGTTGCAAAAGGTTTTTATGATTTTGGAATATTAGCAGTTCAAGGATATGGTTTAACAGAAACATCCCCCGTATTAGCAGCAGAAAATGAAAAATGTATAAAATTTGGATCTGTTGGTATTCCATTAACAGGTATAGAGATAAAAATTGATAATCCTAATGAAGAAGGAATAGGAGAAATAATAGCAAAAGGTCCAAATGTAATGCTTGGATACTATGAAAATAAAGAAGCAACAGACGATGTATTAAAAGAAATAAATGGAGAAAAATGGTTTTATACAGGAGATTTAGGATACCTAGATAAAGATGGATTTTTATTTATAACAGGAAGAAAGAAAAATGTTATAGTGTTAAAAAACGGAAAAAATATATATCCAGAAGAAATAGAATTATTAGTAAATAACTTACCTTATGTAGCTGAAAGCATGGTATTTGGTTTGCCGAAAGATGATGATTTACTTTTATCTCTCAAATTAGTATATAATAAAGAATATATAAAAGAAAAATATGGAGATATAAACAACGAAGATTTAAAACAAAAAATATGGACTGACATCAAAAATATAAATAAAACATTAACAAATTATAAGCATATAAAAAATTTAATAATAACAGATGAAGCGATGATAAAAACTACAACAGCCAAAATAAAAAGACAAGAAGAAATAAAGAAAATAAAATAGAAAATAGAATAAATAAAAAAATCCCACATATAAATAATATAAAAAGTTTGTAGTGGGGTTTTTTATGATAGTATTAAGTAAAAAAAGATTAACATTAATTTTAGGAATTGTAATGGTAGCTTTATTTGTTTTTACGTTTCAAATTGCAGATACCAATAGAAGCATAGAAACAGTAGCTTTGCCTGTATCGAATAAAGTAATTGTAATAGATGCAGGACATCGGAAAACCAGATGAAGGGGCTCAAAGCTCGAATGGGACTACTGAAGCAGAAAGTAATTTGAAAATTGCATTAAAATTACAAAATTTATTAGAACAATCTGGTGCTACAGTTATATTAACACGTAGTGATGAAAATGCAATATATAATTTAGACAGTAATACACTAAGAGAGAAAAAAATTTCAGATATACATAATAGAGTAAAAATAGGCAATGAAGCAAGTGCAGATATTTTTGTTTCTATACATTTAAATAAAATTCCACAAAATCAATATTGGGGTTGGCAATGTTTTTATAAACCAAATGACGAAAACAGTATGAATTTGGCAAAAAGTATACAAAAAAATTTAAATGAAGCTATACCAAAAGAAAATAAACGTGTAGCAATGAAATTAGATACAGTATATTTAATGAAACATGTAGAAATTCCAATTAGTATAGTAGAGTGTGGATTTTTATCTAATCCAGAAGAAGAACAGTTACTATTACAAGATGAATATCAAAACAAATTAGCTTTTGGTATATATAATGGAATAGTAGACTATTTCTATAATTTATGATATAATAAAAGAAGTCTATTAAGACTAAAAAACTGCAAGGAGGAAAGACAGTATGAAAAAAATGACATTAGCGCTTATTGCGGTTGCAGGGTGCATTATGGCGGTGATTTTACTTGAGGAAAAATTCGGAAGAAAAAAATACTCAAGCGAAGATTTCCACATTATGTACTAGTCAATTGTAGTTAAAAAAATTTAAAACTACAAACTGATTGACTTAAAAGGATCTCTAGTTTTACTAGAGGTCCTTTTTTATATAATAGGAAACAATATGAAACTTTTTTAGTTTCGCAACACAAAGT
>CAUWNG010000066.1:0-10230 GCA_963560005.1 uncultured Clostridia bacterium | reverse complement strand
TATATTAGTGTATTAGAACGAAAAAAAGAAATTGGAATTTTAAGAGCAATGGGAGCATCTAAACGCAATGTATCACAAGTATTTAATGCAGAGACTATTATTGTTGGTAGCCTTGCAGGAATACTTGGAGTAGGTATTACTTTACTTTTGTTAATTCCTATAAATCAAATTATTGCTTCAATATCAAATGGAGTGAATATTAAAGCATCATTACCATTTGGAGCAGGAATTATTTTAATTTTATTAAGTATAATTTTAACTGTAATTGGAGGTGTTATTCCATCTAAAAAAGCAGCAAAAGAAGATCCCGTATTAGCATTAAGAAGTGAGTAGTTTATAATAATATGAGCTCTGCCTATCTTAATAGGCAGAACCATTTTTTATATACATAATCTGCAATATTTATAAAAGTGTTTTTGTTTATGTCCTCATTGCACACAATATTAACGCTTCCGCATTTCCTTACCATTTAGATTATAAGTAATATTACCAACAACTTCACCTTTCTTTATAGGTGCATTTAATGTATCAGGAATAGAAAGAGATTGTTCTATATTTTTGTCATCACCTTTTTTTAATAAAAGACCAAAGTCATTTTCAATGTTTAATTCTACGCTAGAATTTATTCCTTTGTTTACAGTGATAGTGCTTATAGGTTCTCCTTTATTTGCCAATTTTTTGTATTCATAATTATTAAATCCATAATCTAAAAGTTTTTGTGCTTCCGAAAAACGGATAGCCGTTGATGGAGCTTTCATTATTACAGATATTAAAGACAAATTATTTCTAGTAGCACTAGCAGAAAGATTATATAATGCTAATGAGGTAGAGCCAGTTTTTAGTCCTGTAGCACCTTTATAATTCCTTATCAATTTATTTGTATTAACTAATTGAGATTTACCATTCCTTAATGTATCCATCCAAATAGTTGTATATTTAGTAATATCCGGATGCTTCAACAATAATTCTCTAGACATTAAAGCAATATCATAACTTGATGTAACATGGCCATCTTCATCAATACCATGACAATTTTTAAAGGTTGTATCATTCATACCTAATTCTTTTGCTCGCTTGTTCATTTGTTCAACAAAAGCTTCTTCTGAACTTGCAAGGTATTCCGCCATTGCAACAGTACAATCATTGGCAGATACAACACAGATAGCTTTTAACATTTCATCAACAGTTAATTCTTCTTTTACATCTAACCAAATTTGAGAGCCACCCATATTGGCAGCATTTTCAGAACAAGGAATTTTATCTGTATAAGCTAGTTTACTAGAATCAATTGCTTCCATAATAAGAAGAATAGTCATTACTTTAGTGACACTTGCAGGTTTTAATTTTTCATGCATTTTATGATTATACAAAACTTGACCTGAATTTAGTTCTATTAAAATAGCACTTCCACTTTCTAATTTTAGAGTATTAGAATCAATGGTAGTAGCACTAGTATTAAATGTGTTTAATGTCTGACTGTTATTTGACCATACATATAATGATTCTGTAGCAAGACAAGTAGTAGAAAAGGCTATAAATATTAACAAAAATATTAGAATAAATTTAAATGTACTTTTTTTATAAAACATATAATACCCTCCTTGAATTATATTTAATTATATGATTTAATATATAAAAATATTATGAAGAATAAAAGATTAAATGGGATATTGGTAAAAGTAAACAAAAATAAATTAGAAAGAAAATTAAAAGAAAATGGAGAATTGATATATGCAAATTATAATGTATGGAGTATTTTTAGTTTTTATGATATTATAATAACAGATAGTAAGTTGTCATTTAAATTGAATTTTAACAATAAAAAATATTTTTTAAATTCATAGTTTTTAAAGAAGAAAAAGGGTATAATAATATAAATTGATTTATGGAGGTAATAAATATGTCGATAGAAAAACAAAAATTGTATAATGAAATTGAAACATTGCCAGAGGAACTTACAAATCAAGTTATCAATTTCATAGAATATTTAAAACTATCATATATAGATACAGAAGCTCCAGATAGCGTAACAATAAAGAGTAAAAAAGATTTAAAAGAAAAATTACAAAAAGGTTTAGATGATATAAAGGAAAATAGAGTAATTTCTTTAAATGAAGCATTTGCTAAAATTGACAGTATATAAAAAGAATGGAGTAATGTTATGAAAAAATATATATTTTTTTGCTAATTTTTTCTCGGAAATCATTACCATAAATTACAATTTTGTAATTTGAAAGAGAGATTATATGAAAAAAGAAAGTAATAATCATTAGTATAATTTTAGGTATATTAGTAAAAGTATGCCCAGTAGGAGCATTATCACAAGAAGAATTTAATGCTCCTACAATAGATTATGATAAATGTATAGCTTGTGGTAAATGTGCAAACTTTTGTCCTAAAAAAGCACTAATTAATTCCTACTTTAACTACTTAACTTAACTATTTTTACATTTACTTTTTCATTGCTAACATTAGCATATATTTTAATATCATGACCTGTATTATTTTGGAATTTTAAATCTAAATAATCATAAGCGATAGTTGCATCTTTTCCTTTTTTTACATAACCAACATTTTTACCATGTTCATGTCTTTCTGTAATTTTTAAACCTTTTACTTTTAATGCTGTATCATATATTGTAGTACTTACTTGACAATTTCCACCACCATAAGTTTTTATTTTTTTGCCATTTGAAAAAGCACCTGCTTTTTTGTATCCTTTTTCTTCTGTTGGGTTACCAACAGTATCATTAAAAGAAAATTCTTCTCCGTTTTTTACAATAGTACCATTTATTTTATCTGCTGTTATTTTTAAATTTTTGTCTCTGTTATTATCATCTATTATAATTGGAGTTGAACAATTAGCAAGTTTTGTTTCTTTGGGTTTTATGTTTTTTTGTGAATTGTTATTGGAAACATTTTTATTTTCTTTATTAATATTTTCTTGCATATTTTGTTCAGTATTTATTTTTACGCCAGAATAATTAGTAAAATTATTATTTGAAGTATTTTTATATTTAATTAGCATAAATCCACAAAAAGCGATTATAATAAAAATTATTAAAAATAAAATAAATTTTTTCATTATTACCAACATCCTTTCTTTAAAATATAAATTTTATAAAAAAATTACATTTAAAATTATTTTAATATTGTTATATATTATTTGTAAAATATATAAAAAAATTATATAATATTTTTTCAAAAAAATTAAAATATTGACAAAATAAAAAAATATAGTATAATAATTATATTAGAAGATAAAGGAGTAAACTTTATGGTAGCAAAAATTTGGAAAAAAGTTTTATTTTTTATTTTAATAATAGCATGTTTATTTAATATAGTTAATAAGCTTGTACATAAGTCTTCTATGAAACAAGAAGTGGGATCTTCTGTTGAATATATTAAACAAAAAGAAATAGAAAATAATTAAAATATGAAATCTAAGCTTGAAAAATAAAAAAAAATATGATATTATATATTTTAGTATTTTTAGTTAAATAAGGGAGAGGTGAATACAAGATGAAAGAAGGAATACATCCAAATTATGTAGAAACAACAATAACATGTGCTTGTGGAAATGTAATGAAAACAAATTCAACAAAACAAGATATAAAAGTTGATGTATGTTCAAAATGTCATCCATATTGGACAGGTAATTTAAAAAGAGAAACAACTGGTGGTAGAGCAGATAAATTTAAGAAAAAATATGGTATACAATAAAAAAATACATGTAATAGTGAAGTGCACCCAAAATGTTAGACAAAAAATCTAACATTTGGCGGTGTATTTTTTTTAATATATTGACAAAAAGCAATTTAAAATATATAATACAAACATAAATTTGTAAAAACAATTATTTGGAGGTTCTTATGATTACAACATTACATATAAAAAATGTAGGTATTATAGATGATTTGACAATTGATTTTAATGAAGGTTTTAATGTTTTAACTGGAGAAACAGGAGCTGGAAAAACTTTAATAATCGGTTCTTTAGGAATTTTAGCAGGAGGAAGATTTTCTAAAGAAATGATAAGAAAGGATGAAAATTTTTCTTATATAGAAGCTAATATATTTTTACCCAATAATCCAATTTCTATAGATGGAAATATAATAATTTCAAGAGAAATATATTCAAATGGAAGAAATTTATGTAAGGTAAATGGCAGGCTTGTAACAGTAAATGAACTGAAAAATATAATGAGTACAATTATTGATATTCATGGGCAACATGATAATCAGTTAATATTAAATCCATCAGAACACATAAATTATATAGATAATTTTATAGGAAAAGATATATTTGATATTAAAATAAAATATGAAAAAATCTTTACAGAACATAAATCAATTGAATTGGAACTAAAGAATAATTTTGGAGATGACAAAGAAAAGGAAAGAAAGTTAGATTTATTAAATTATCAAGTTAAAGAAATAGATGATGCTAAATTAAAAAAGGATGAAGAGGAACAATTGGAAGAACAAAGAAAATTAATGTTAAATAGTGAAAAAATCCAAGAAAGTTTAAATACTATAGATATTGACTTAAATGATAATGCAGTTATATCAATTAGTAATGCTATAAAATGCTTAGAAAAGATAGAGAATTTTGGAGAACAATACCAAGAAAAGCTTCCAGAGTTAAAAAATATTTATTATGATATTCAAGAATTAGCTAGAGATATAAGCAATATGAAAGAAGAAGTAGAATTTAATGAAGGTGAAAGAAATCAAGTAGAAGAAAGATTAGATTTAATTAATTTCTTAAAAAGAAAATATGGAAATAGTATAGAAGAAATTCTAAATTATAAAGAAAAAATAGAAAAAGAAATTTTTAATATAAAAAACTTAGACAAACACAATGAAGAATTAAAAAAGAAATTAAAATTATTAGAAGAAGAAATGTTACAACTTTCTATGCAAATGAGCTGTTTAAGAAAAGAATATGGAGAAAAATTATCGGAATTAGTAAATAGAGAACTTAACGAATTGGAAATGAAAAATGCTAAATTTAATGTTAAAATAGAAAAATTAAATGGATTTGGATTAAATGGATTAGATAAGGTAGAATTTTTTATTAGAACGAATGTTGGGGAAGAATTTAAGCCATTAACTAAAATTGCTTCAGGTGGTGAAATGTCAAGAATCATGCTTGCAATAAAAACAGTGTTGGCAAAAACAGATCAAGTTTCTATTATGATTTTTGATGAAATAGATACAGGAATTAGTGGAAAGGCATCTAAAGCAGTGGCAGAAAAATTAAGAGTAATTTCAGAATGTCACCAGGTAATATGTATTACACATTCAGCAGCTGTAGCAGCTAAAGGACAATATAATTATTACATTAGTAAAAATGTAGTTAATAATAAAACGTGCACTAGTATAAAACAATTAAGTGAAGAAGAAATAATAGAAGAAATTGCTAGAATTTCTACTGGAGAAGTTACAGAAATAGCTAAAAATTATGCAAGAGAGTTAAGAAACGTATCATAAAAATATAGGTTTTCCTTTTTTCTCTTAAAACATTTACATATTAACATATTTATTATATAATACTATATGTAAATTAAATTTGTACGTTATGGAAGGAATGATAAAAAATGAGCGAAAATAATAATATGGAACAAGAACAAGATTTAAATCAATTAATGTTAGTAAGAAGAGAAAAATTAAATAAATTGAAAGAGGAAGAAAAAGATCCGTATAAAATAACTAAATTTAATAGAACTCATACAAGTCAAGAAATAATAGAGAATTATGAAGAATTAGAAGGAAAAGATGTAACTATTTCTGGAAGAATTATGGCAAAAAGAATAATGGGAAAAGCTTCTTTTTGTCATATACAAGACAGTACAGGAAAAATACAAAGTTATGTAAGTATTAATGATTTAGGAGAAGAAAGTTATAAAGCTTTTAAAGAAGATGATATAGGAGATATTATAGGGATAACAGGTTTTGTTTTTAAAACAAAAACAGGAGAAATATCTATACATGCAAAAGAATTAAAATTACTTTCTAAATCTTTAAGACCATTACCAGAAAAATTTCATGGATTGAAGGATACAGATTTAAGATATAGACAAAGATATATAGATTTAATTGTAAATCCAGAGGTAAAGGATACATTTCTTTTAAGAAGTAAAATAATAAGCAATATAAGAAAAATATTAGAAGAAAAAGGGTTCTTAGAAGTAGAAACTCCAATATTAAATACTATATCAGGTGGAGCTACAGCTAGACCATTTATAACACATCACAATACTTTAGATATAGATATGTATTTAAGAATAGCATTAGAATTAAATTTAAAAAGATTAATAGTTGGTGGATATGATAAAGTATATGAATTAGGTAGAGTATTTAGAAATGAAGGAATGGATATAAGACATAATCCAGAATTTACTATGCTTGAATTATATGCTGCATTCCAAGATTATCATGATATGATGGATATTACAGAAGAATTATTTTCTAGAACAGCAAAAGATGTTTTAGGAACAACTAAAATAACATATCAAGGTCAAGAAATAGATTTAGCACCAGGCTGGAGAAGAATATCAATGGTAGATTCTATTAAAGAAGTTACCGGAATAGACTTTAATACTATAAATACAGATGAAGAAGCAGTTACATTAGCTAAAGAAAAGAATATAAAAATACCAGATCAAACAAAAGAAACCAGAGGGGATGTAATAAGTTTATTCTTTGATGAATATGTTGAAAAAACATTAATACAACCAACATTTATATATGATTATCCTATAGAAATTTCACCACTTGCTAAAAAGACTGCAAAAGATGAAAGATTAACAGAAAGATTTGAAGTGTTTATTAATGGAAGAGAATATGGAAATGCGTTTTCAGAACTTAATGATCCAATAGATCAATATGAGAGATTTAAAAAGCAAGTTGAAGCAAGAGATGCTGGGGATGAAGAAGCAGGAATGATGGATGAAGATTATATTCAAGCATTAGAGATAGGTTTGCCACCAACAGGAGGATTAGGTATAGGTATAGATAGATTTGTTATGTTATTAACAGATTCAGCTTCAATTAGAGATGTACTATTATTCCCAACAATGAAACCTACTAATTAACAGTTGCATATAAAAAATTAAATAAACAATAAGATTAAATGTGTTAATAAATTCTAATAAAGTAAATCTAGTAGAATTAAAGAAGTTTATATTAAACTAAGCAATTTAATATAAAATAATATAAAATTTAATGTAAAGAAAGGATAATTATGTTTTTTGATAGAAGAGCGTTATATATAGTTTTAGCTATTTTTGTTGTTTTTTCATTAGTGAGTTTATTATCTAATGAAGGAGCATTACTTACACTATTATTAAGTGTACCAGGAGTTCTTATAGCAATTACTTTTCATGAGTATGCGCATGCTTTTGCAGCAGATAGATTAGGAGATGATACACCAAGAAGACAAGGAAGATTAAGTTTAAATCCATTTTCTCATTTAGACCCAATTGGTTCTTTAATGCTTATATTTGCAGGGTTTGGATGGGGAAAACCAGTCGAAATTAATCCTAGAAATTTTAATAGGACAATGACAATGGAGAAAGCACAAGCACTTGTTTCTTTTGCAGGTCCATTAATGAATTTTATTTTAACAATAATTTTTACAATAATTTATTGTGCTATGTATAAATTTGCTTATGGATTTATAAATACACAAATAGGAAATATTATATATGTTATGGTTCAATTAGCAGCACAAATAAATTTGGGATTAGGTATATTTAATTTAATACCACTGCCACCATTAGATGGATCTAAAATTTTAGGAATCTTTTTACCATATAATGCTAAAGTTTGGTTTGATAAAAATATGAATATGTTTTACTTAGTATTTTTATTACTTTGGATAACAGGATTAGCAGGAGTTATAATTTCACCTATAATTAGTTTGGCAGATGCAGGAATAACAAATCTAATAAGAATGATATTTGGTATTTAAAATTTATGAAAGGACTAAAAAATGGAAAAAGATATAATTACTTTAGGAATAGAATCTAGTTGTGATGAAACATCAGCAGCTATTGTAAAAAATGGAAGAGAAGTTTTATCAAATGTTATCAATTCACAAATAAAAATACATGAAAAATTTGGAGGAGTTGTTCCAGAAATTGCTTCTAGAAATCATATAAATAATATTTCTGGAGTTGTAGAAGAAGCACTTAAGCAAGCAAATGTTACTTATAATAATATAGATCTTATTGCATGTACTTATGGACCAGGTTTGGTTGGTGCATTATTAGTTGGTGTTTCTTATGCAAAAGGTTTAAGTTATGCATTAAATAAGCCACTAATTGGAACAAACCACATAGAAGGACATATTGCAGCAAACTACATTACTCATAAAGAACTAAAGCCACCATTTTTATGTTTAATAATTTCTGGCGGACATACTCATTTAGTACATATAAAAGATTATACAGAATTTGAAATCATAGGGAAAACCAGAGATGATGCAATTGGAGAAGCTTTTGATAAAGTTGCAAGAGTAATTGGGCTGGGATATCCAGGAGGACCCAAAGTAGATAAAATGGCAAAAGATGGAGAAGCAAATATAGAACTTCCTAAAACTCATTTAGATAATTTGGATTTTAGTTTTAGTGGAATAAAAACTGCTGTAATAAATTTACATCATAAGAATCCTAATATAGATAAAAATAATTTGTGTGCAAGTTTTGAAAAAACAGTTACAGAAATACTAATAGAAAATACAATTAAAGCAGCTAAACAATTAAATATTAAGAATATTGCATTAGCAGGAGGTGTCTCAGCTAATTCATATATAAGGAAAGAATTCATTAATTTAGAGAAAAAAGGATATAAAGTATATTACCCAGAAAGTATTTTATGTACAGATAATGCAGCTATGATTGCTTCAGCTGGATATTATAGATATATAAATGGAACAAAATCTGATTTAACTTTAAATGCTATACCAAATTTGAAGATAAATTAAAAAAGGAGAAAAATGTCGATTTATGTAATAGCAGATTTGCATCTTTCTTTTGAAAAAGAAAAGCCAATGAGCATTTTTGGTGATAACTGGAAGGAACATGCAAATAAAATAAAAAATAATTGGGAAAAAAAAGTAACAAATAATGATTATATAATTTTACCAGGAGATTTTTCGTGGGCAATGAATTTAAAAGAAACATATAAGGATTTTAAATACTTAAACAATTTACCTGGCAAAAAAATATTATTAAAAGGTAATCATGATTATTGGTGGACTACATTAAAAAACATGAGAAAATTCATAAAAGAAAATAAATTTGACAATATAGATTTTCTCCATAATAATAGTTATTTAGTAGAAAATAAAATAATAGTTGGAACACGTGGATGGAATATATTAGATACAGAAAACAGTAAAAAAATGATAAAAAGAGAATGTAATAGATTAGAATTGTCTTTAAAAGATGGGCTAGAAAAATACGGACAGGAAAAAGAAATATTATTGTTTATGCATTATCCACCAATAACACAAGGCTTACTAATTAATAATGAAAAAGGCGATTTTGTAAATATAATGAAGCAATATAAAATAAAAAAATGCTATTATGGTCATTTACATGGTCAATCACATAAAGATGCAATAGAAGGAATGGTTGAAGGCATAGAATTTAAATTAGTAAGTGCAGATTATTTGGATTTTGATTTGTTAAAATTATAAAGTATTGACAAAAGTTACAAAAACTAGTATAATTTTATAGTATTAAACAAAATGAGAATTATACAAATTCTATAAATTGAGATTTACTTGCAAGGGGGGAATATATATGGCACAACCAAAAAGAAGATGGTCAAAAGCAAGAACACATTTAAAAAGATCAACATGGAAATTAGAAAATAAAAATTTAGTTTCATGTCCACATTGTCATGAAATGATTATGCAACATAGAGTATGCCCAAACTGTGGTTACTATGATGGAAAAGAAGTAGTTGCACAATCAAATGAACAATAATTATAAAAAATATATTTTGAACTTAGAGGATATTCTTCTAAGTTCATTTTTCAATTTAATCTATAGATATAAATTGATTAAATCGTGTTGACAAATTTAAAGTATTAGTATAAAATTAAAACGAAAAAATAAACGAAAGAAGGGTAAAAAAATGAAGAAAATGAGACAAAAAAGTGGAATAACATTAGTAGCGTTAGCAGTAACAATAGTAGTGTTATTACTATTATCAG
>CAUWNG010000065.1:0-10464 GCA_963560005.1 uncultured Clostridia bacterium | reverse complement strand
TGTGCAAGCAAATAAAGCAGATATAAAAGAAAAAACAAAAAAATTTATAGATAGATTGTAGAGGAGTAGCAATTGTATGAATAGATCAGAAACAAGAAATATGGCATACAAATTATTATATAGTTTGGAAATACAAAAACCAGAAGAAAATGAAATACAAGAACAAATTGAAATGTTTATTTCTAATAATGACATAATAGAAAAAAATGTAAAAGATTATATATATGATGTAATAAATGGAATATATGAAAATAAAGAAAAAATATTATTAATTATAGAAAAAAATTTGAGAGAAGAATGGGCAATAGAGAGAGTTTCAAAAATAAATTTATCTATATTAAAATTGGCTACTTATGAAATTATCTATTCCAAATTACCATATAAGGTGGTTATAAATGAGGCAATTGAATTAGCTAAAAAATATGGAGATGATAGTTCATATTCTTTTGTTAATGGTATATTAGCTAATATTATAAAAGAGTTAAATTTGGAGAATTAGGAGAAATAGATGGAATATAATCCAATTACTGTTACAGAATTAAATAAATATATAAAAAACAAATTTGAAAAAGACAATTTTTTTGAAAACATTCTAATAGAAGGGGAAATTTCTAATTATAAAAGACATTATACAGGACATTTATATTTTACATTAAAAGATGAAAATTCTTTAATAAAATGTGTAATGTTTAAAACATATACATCAAATTTAGATATTGAACTAAAAGATGGAATGAAAGTTCTTGTATTAGGAACAGTTTCTGTATTTGAAAGAGACGGAGTTTATCAAGTATATGCTAAATCAATAAAAGAATATGGAGGAATGGGAGATTTACATATAGCTTTTGAAAAATTGAAAACCAAATTAGAAAAAGAAGGTTTGTTTGATGAAAAGCATAAAAGGAAAGTTCCATTTGCTCCTAAGTGCATTGGTGTACTTACTTCTAACACAGGCTCTGTTATAAGAGATATAATAAATGTAGCTACAAGAAGAAATCCTAATGTTTATATAAAATTATTGCCAGTGCCTGTTCAAGGCGAAGGTGCTAGTAAAAAAATAGTATATGGAATTGAAAGGATGAATAAAGAAAAAATAGCAGATGTCATTATTTTAGCTAGAGGTGGTGGTTCGTTAGAGGATTTGTGGCCGTTTAATGAGGAGATTGTTGCAAGAGCCATATATGATTCACAAATCCCAATTATTTCAGCTATAGGTCATGAAACAGATTTTACAATTTCTGATTTTGTAGCAGACTTAAGAGCAGCAACACCATCAGCAGCTGCAGAATTGGCAGTTCCTGATGTTAAAGAACTAAAACTAAAATTAGAAATTTACGAAAAAAGATTAAAGCAGAATTTGTTAAAAAAAGCACAGTTAATGAGATTGAGATATGAAAAATGCTTATCCAGTAGAGTTTTAAAAGAGCCATTACAAAAAATAAACGAAAAATATATGATTATAGATTCAGAGATAAAAGTAATACAAAATAAAATAGAGACTAAAATTAAAAATTCAAAATTAGAATATATAAAATTGATATCTAAATTAGATGCCTTAAGTCCTTTAAAGACACTAATAAGAGGATATAGTATAATTAGTTTAAATGGTAAAGTAATATCTAAGGTGGATGAGCTTAAAAAAAATGATGAAATAAATATTAGAATGCAAGATGGAAATATAAAAGCAAAAATAATGTGAAATGTTAAAGATAGGAAGTGAGAAAAATGAAAAATAAAGCAGTAAAAAATGGATTAATAGTTTTAGCAATTGTAATATTACTATTTTTAATTATATTCTTTGTCTATGATTCATTAAAGACTAAACCAATTAATACAAATGCGATGCAAGAACAAAATATTGTAGAAGATGCCAATAAAGGTCTTGATAATATACTAAATCAAGCCTATAATAGTGAAAAAAATGATGTAATAGAAAATGAAGAAGAAAAAACTACAAATAATGAAGAAGAAAAAAATGAAAACGTAGAAATTGATAATGAAGAAGATAATAATAAAGAAAAAGATCCATTAATTAGTAGAGAAGAAAAAGCTATAGAATTAGCTAAAAAAGCATGGGGAAGCACATCAGGTGTTGTATTTACATGCCAAGGGATACAACCAGATGGAACTTATGTAGTTGGTGTTTATAAATCAGCAGGTTCAAGAGCTGAACAATTATATATTGTCAATGTTGATACTGGAGCTGTTACAGAAAGATAAGTTTAAAATTAATTGTATTTTGACTTTAGAAGTGGAGGAAAGTAAGTCGTGGAAAAAAATATGACATTTGAAGAAACAATGAAAAAATTAGAAGAAATAACCATAGAATTAGAAAATGGAGATTTAAATTTAGAAGAATCAGTTAGTAAATTTGAAGAAGGAATGAAATTATCTAAAAAATGTAATGAAATTTTAGAAAGTGCAGAAAAAAGAATTTCTATTCTAATAGAAAAAGATGGAAAATTGGAAGAAAAAAACTTTATAGAGGAAGAGGAATAAAATGTTAGAGGGGATTATTGATTTTATAATAGAATATAAATATATAGTAGTGCCATTTTTTGTATGGTTTTTTATACAATTGTTTAAATTAATAACAGAGATTATAAAAACAAAGAAATTTAATTTTAAAAAAATTATGCAGGCAGGAGGAATGCCAAGTTCACATACAGCTGTAGTAGTATCTTTAACTACTATGGTTGGTAAAAGTGAAGGTATTACTTCACCAATATTTGGAGTTTCACTAATTTTTGCATTTATTGTTATGTATGATGCGGCGGGTGTAAGGAGAGCTGCTGGGAAACAAGCAAAAATTTTAAATAAAATTGTAAATACACCTGGATTAACAGGAGTAGAGGTTTCTGAAAAATTAGTAGAAGTTTTAGGTCATACTCCAATTCAAGTTTTTGTAGGAGCTTTAATAGGTGTAATAGTAGGTCTACTTGTATAAAAATAAATTTATAGGAGGTAGCTATGGAAGATATTGATATTTCTAGAAATACTAAATTAAATAATATAGCAGAAATAGCAAAAAAAATAAATATTAAAGAAGAAGATTTAGAAATTTATGGAAAATATAAAGCTAAAATAAATGCAAAAAAATACATAGAAGATAGAAATAAAAAAGATGGAAAGCTAATTTTAGTTACTGCAATTAATCCTACTCCTTTAGGAGAAGGAAAAACTACCATGGCTATTGGTTTAGCAGATGCGTTATCTAAGTTAAATAAAAAAGCAATTTTGGCTTTAAGAGAGCCATCTTTAGGTCCTGTTTTTGGAATAAAAGGAGGAGCAACAGGAGGAGGATATTCTCAAATAGCACCAATGGAAGATATAAATTTACATTTTACTGGTGATATACATGCAATTACTTCTGCTAATAACTTATTATCTGCAATGATAGATAATCATATTTATTTTGGAAATAAATTAGAATTTAAAACAGTTACATGGAAAAGATGTTTAGATCTTAATGATAGACAGTTACGAATTGTAAATACAGGTTTATCTGGAGAAAAAAATATTGTACCACGTGAAGATGGTTTTGATATTTCTGTTGCTTCAGAAATAATGGCAATATTTTGTTTAGCTACAGATATTAAAGATTTAAAAAGAAAAATTGGTAATATTATAATTGGATATAATAAAGAAAATAAACCAATTACTGCAAGAGATTTAAAAGCAGATGGTGCCTTAACGGTATTGCTAAAAGATGCATTAAATCCAAATCTTGTACAAACATTGGAACATACACCAGCAATAGTACATGGTGGACCATTTGCTAATATTGCACATGGATGTAATAGTATTATTGCAACTAAGTTGGCTTTAAAATTAGGGGATTATGTAAT
Organism: uncultured Clostridia bacterium; assembly: GCA_963560005.1. GTDB lineage: Bacteria > Bacillota > Clostridia > TANB77 > CAG-508 > CAG-273. Next base: position 6,616 of record CAUWNG010000065.1, on the reverse strand, counting down.
AACAGAAGCAGGGTTTGGAGCAGATTTGGGGGCAGAAAAGTTTTTAGATATAAAATGTAGAAATGCTAAAATTTCTCCAGATGTAGTAGTATGTGTTGCAACAATAAAAGCACTTAAATATCATGGTGGAATGAAAATAGATAATATTAAGCAAGAAAGTATAGAATATTTAAAAAATGGAATTTCTAACCTTTTAAAACATATTTATAACATAAAAAATGTTTATGGATTAAATGTGGTAGTTGCTATTAATAAATATACTAGTGATACTAAAAAAGAAATTGAATTTTTAGAGAAAAAATTAAATGAAAATGGAGTGGAACTAAGTATAGTTGAAAGCTGGGAAAAAGGTGGAAATGGAGCGATAGACTTAGCACATAAAGTAATAAAGTTTGCAGAAAATAATTATAATTTTAGCTATGCTTATCAACTAGAAGATACTATAGAAGAGAAAATTAGGCAAATTGCAACTAAAATATATGGAGCAAAAGATATTGAAATTTCTGACAGTGCAATGAAAAAAATTAAAAATATAGAAGAATTAGGATATGGAAATTTACCTATTTGTATTGCTAAAACACAATATTCACTTTCTGATGATCCAAAAAATTTGGAATGTAATGAACCATTTAATATACATATACAAGATGTAATTTTGAAGTCTGGAGCTGGTTTTGTAGTAGTAATTACAGGTAAAATATGTACCATGCCAGGATTACCAAAAGTACCAGCAGCAGAAAAAATAGATTTGGATGATAATGAAAATATATTAGGAATTTTTTAAAAAAAATTGCATAAATACACCAGTTTTGGCTAGAATAATTTTAGAAATTTATTCTAACTTGGAAAGTGGTGTATTTTTATGGAAAAAAACAGTAAAAAAATAATAAGCATAATTTCGGTATTGTTAGTATTTATACTTTTTATATCATATAACATATTTTTTAGAAATAATACAGTAAATGCTTTATCTAAGTATGGATCTAGAGGTGAAGAGGTAAGAAAAATTCAAACAAAATTAAAACGTTGGGGATATTATAAAGGAAATGTTGATGGAATTTATGGAAGTCAGACTCTTTCATCTGTAAAATGGTTTCAAAGAAAAAACGGTTTAAAAGTGGATGGAATAGCAGGAAAGAATACATTAGAGGCAATGGGGATTTTTAATTCTTCGTCATCTTCAGGAGGATCTAATTCAAGTAATTCTAATAATTTAAATCTATTGAGTAGAATAATTTATGGAGAAGCAAGAGGAGAACCTTACGAAGGGCAAGTAGCAGTAGGAGCTGTTGTGTTAAATAGGGTAAGAAATAGTTCTTTTCCAAATACAATAGCGGGTGTTATATACCAAAGTGGAGCATTTGATGCTGTTAGTGATGGACAAATAAATAAAACACCAAATAGTACAGCAAAAAAAGCAGCTCAAGATGCTTTAAATGGATGGGATCCTAGTAAAGGAGCAATATATTATTTTAATCCAAGAACAGCAACTAATAAATGGATATGGTCGAGACCAATGACTATAACAATAGGAAGTCATAGATTTTGTAAATGAGGTATCTGATTATAGATACCTTTTTATAATATAGAACTTGACAAAAATACAACATATTGATAATATTATTAATAAATAAAGAATATTTTTATGGAGGGAAAATGTGATTATATATCCTAAAACATATTTTAACAGTATAAAAGATATAGATTTAGAATTTTTAAAAAAAAATAATTTAAAAGGGTTATTATTAGACGTTGATAATACATTAATAGATTACGATAAAAATATTCTTAAAGGAGCTGAAAATTGGGCTAAATATTTAAAAGAAAAAGGAATAAAATTATGTATTCTTTCAAATTCTAATAAAATAAAAAAAATAGAAATGGTGGCAAAAAAATTAAATATTCCTTTTATATTTTTTGCAAAGAAACCATTAAAATCAGGATTTAAAAAAGGAGCCAAAATATTACGGATTAGAAAATGAAAACATTGGAGTTGTTGGAGATCAAATTTTTACAGATATTATTGGAGCAAATAGATGCAAAATGTATTCTATTTTAGTGAATCCGTTGAATGAGAAAGACATATTAATTACAAAGATAAAAAGACCAATAGAAAATTGGATAAAGAAAAAATATAAATGTAATAATTAATTCTTTTTAATTATATAAAATTTAATTTAGATATAGAATTAGTAAAAAAGAGAAGGGAAGAGTATAAAATGTACATAAATAATATACATATATTAAATTATGTTTTAGTTGGAATTTTAGGACTATTTATAGGTCAATTTGTAGATTGGTGTAATCAGAGATTGCCTGAATATAAAAAAGTATTTTCAAAAGATTTTTTTAATGTATATTTAAAAGAAACAAAGCCAAAATATTTATTAATGGTAACTGTTGCTATACTATATATGGTAACTTTATATTTTAATGGTCTTAATATAGAATTTTTTAAATATATTGCTGTAATTCCAATGCTAGTTTCTGCATTTATGATAGATTTAAAATTACAAATAATCCCAAACAGATTAACATTAACAATATTTGAGGTTGGATTAGTTTTTACATTTATAAGTGGTTTAACCAATATGAATATAGGAATAGGCATATTTACAGATAATTTACTTGGAATGATAGTAGGTGGAGGAATTTTCTTACTTATAACATTAATAGGTGGCTTAATAGCTGGTAAAGAAGCAATGGGTTTTGGAGATGTTAAATTAATGGGAGCTTTAGGCTTAATTATTGGATGGAAGAACATAATAGTTGTATCAGTTTTATCCTTTTTATTAGCTGCTATTGTTAGTATAGTAATATTATTAAGCAAAAAGAAGAAAGCAAATGAATATATACCTTTTGGACCTTTTATAGTATTAAGTACTGTTTTAACGATTTTTATACCAACTGATATATTAATAAACATTCTATTAAAAATATTTACATTGGGCATGTATTAAAATATATAATAGTAGGTGGGGCAGATGAATACAAAAATAAAATGGTTAAGGGATAAAATAAATGGATTAAATATGCAAGGTATGATTGTTTCAAATCCTATAAATGTAATGTATCTTACAGGAATTGATGCTGAAGGAATATTGCTAATTACAAGAAAAGAAAATTTTTATATTACAGATAGTAGATATATAGAAGAAGTTAATAAAATACTTACTATAGATGATGAAATTGTGGTGTACAATGTTTCAAATTTATGTCGTGAGGATTATGAAAATTTTTTCTTGTTTTGTGAAAACGTTGGATTTGAAGAAAAATATGTTACATATTATATGTATAAAGAGCATAAACAAAAATACCAAATAAATAATTTTGAAGAAACTGAAAATTTGCTTGAAAAACAGAGAATGATAAAAGATGAAGATGAAATAGAGAAAATAAAAACTGCATGTAAAATAACAGATAAATGTTTTGAATATTTAAAAGATTATATAAAAATTGGAAAAACAGAAAAACAAATAGCGATTGAAATAGAAAAATTCTTTGTAGAAAATGGAGCAGATGGATTATCATTTGAAACTATTGTTGCCTCAGGAAAAAATTCATCAAAACCACATGCAAAACCTTCTGATAGAATAATACAAAATGGTGATATTATTACAATTGATATGGGGTGTAAATATAAAGGTTATTGTTCAGATATGACTAGAACTATATTTGTAGGCTATGTACCTGAAAATATAAAAAGTATATATGATTTAATTTTAAAAAATCAAACTCAGGTTTTAGAAGAATTAAAAGATGGTGCTAATATAAGAACTATTTCTAAGTCAGTAGAACAAAATTTGAAATTAAATGGATATACATTATTACATAGTTTAGGACATGGAGTAGGATTAGAGGTTCATGAAATCCCATATATAAATACTAAATATGATTATAATTTAAGAGAAAATATGGTAGTAGCAATAGAGCCAGGAATTTATATTCCAAATAGTTATGGGGTTAGAATAGAAGATACAGTTTTAATAACAAAAAATGGATGTGAAATATTAACCAATTCTGATAAAAATTATGTAATTGTAGACAAACAGTTGTAAATACCTTGATTTTCTAACTAAAAAGATGTATAATATTATGAGTTTTTGAATAAAAGTTTTAGAAAGGGGAAATAATAATGGCAGAAGTATATATGGCAGGAGATTTTAGAAACGGAACAACATTTGAAATGGAAGGAAATGTTTTTAAAGTAGTTGAGTTTCAACATGTAAAACCAGGAAAAGGAGCAGCATTTGTAAGAACAAAGTTAAAAAATGTAATAACAGGAGCAGTTTTAGAAAAAACATTTAATCCATCAGAGAAATATCCAGGAGCAGAAATAGAAAAGAAAGAAATGCAATATTTATATAATGATGGTGATATTTATTATTTTATGGATAATGAAACTTATGAACAATTACCATTAAACAAAGAACAAATAGGTGATGGTTTGAAGTTTATTAAGGAAAACATGAATGTAAAAATGTTATCTTATAAAGGAAATGTTTTTTCTGTAGAACCACCAATGTTTGTTGAGTTAGAAGTTACATATACAGAGCCAGGATTTGCAGGAAATACTACTACAACATCAGGTAAACCTGCAACATTAGAAAATGGTTATGTAATTAATGTACCTTTATTTGTTAATATTGGTGATACTATTAAAATAGATACTAGAACTGGCGAATATATGGAAAGAGTTTAATGCTAGGAGGAAAAAATAAATTATATGGCAGATTTAAAAAATAAATATCAATCTATAATAAATGATTTAGATAATATTGTTTCTAATAAAAATGAGTTAGAAAATGTAAAGTCTAAAGTTAATGAGTTAACTATGATGTTTATGGAAGTTATAGATAGATTAACATTTTTAACTGTAGAAAGAGTAGATAAATTAGAACAAGATCAAAAGAATATTGAGGATAGAATAAATAAAGTTCAGAATTCAGTAACTGGAATTGAAAATGATATATATGATGAAGAAGAAAATGAAGATGAAAGTTACGAATTTGAAATAGTATGTCCATATTGTAATTATGAATTTATAGCAGATATAGATTCAAGTATGAAGGACGAAATAAAATGCCCAGAATGTAATAACATAATAGAATTAGATTGGGATAGTGAAGAAGAAGGATGTTCTTATGATTGTTCAAGTTGTAAAAGTGCAAAAGTTAATGAAGAACAAGAAGAATATAATTTAAAAAATAACAAAAAAGATGATGAGAATAATATTGAAGATGATGATATGTAATTATTAATATAGATTTAAAGGATTTATATATTCATTATTTATACGTACACCGAAATGCAAGTGTGGACCAGTGGTAGCTCCATTAGTGGGGTTACCATTTTCGTCTTTATATTGGTTTCCAGAAACTCCGTATACATTTTTAGGGCCAACAAAACCAATTACTTGTCCTTTTTTTATTATATCTCCTTTTTTTACAATATAATTAGGTGAAACGTGACAATAAGTTATTTTCATATTGTTAATGGAAAGTGTTATAGTATATCCGCCACCACCTAAAAAACCAGTAAAAGTTATTTTACCGTTTGTAATTGCTATTAATTTACTTCCTTCTGGAGCTCCAATATCTAAACCTTTGTGATATGATGAAGCACCCGCAGTTGGAGAATATCTATTTCCAAAATATGAAGTTATAGTTGTGTAACCAGGAGTGGGCCATAAATAGTTAGAGTTATTTATTGAAAAATCGTAATAAGTATCATTAAATACTAAATTATTGTAAGAAAATGAATTAGTAAAAAAACAGGAAATAAATATTATAAAGAAAAAAATAATAAAGATAAAAATATTTAAAGATCTAAAAAAACTACTAGACATAAAACCTCCTTTTCTAGTAGCCCCCGAACAAAACAATTTCTATTTTTTAAATGCAAAGAATTTACTTATAAAAAAGTTTAATATTATTACAATTACAGTCATTATTGATTTACTAGCTATTGTTGGGATAGGACAATATTTGAATAATAGCGTACAACCAATTGACTCAATGGCCATTGTAAATAATCTTCCTAATAAAAATCTACAAAATTCAACAACTTTTGAACCAAAATCTTTAGTTTCAGAGCGAAAAACAAAGTTTTTATTAGTAAAATATGCAAATAAAACAGCTAAAACAATGGCGATATTGTTTGCTAAGTTTTCATCTATATGAAGAAATGTTAACATTAAATAAAATGAACCAATATTTACAACCGTAGTTAATATACCAAATATAGCATATAAAATTACTTCTTTTGTAAGAAATTTTTTAGTTAATTCTTTAATTTTCTTCATAGTTAATTCCATCCCTTCCAAAGATATGAATTATGTTGTAATAAAAGTAATATAAAAGTCGAACTTTATAATGTTCGACTTCTTAACTGGCAGGGGTACTAAGATTCGAACTCAGACTTGTGGTTTTGGAGACCATCGTGCTAACCATTGACACTATACCCCTATTTATAAAATTTTATTAGGTACTTATATATATTAGCATAAATTTTAATTATATGCAAGAGTTTTTTTAATTTATATAATAACTATTGTATAGGGGTGAATTGAAAAAGTAAATTCTATTCAAGTAAAAACAAATAGATTTTAGTTGTA
>CAUWNG010000064.1:0-10480 GCA_963560005.1 uncultured Clostridia bacterium | reverse complement strand
ACTTTGTGTTGCGAAACTAAAAAAGTTTCATATTGTTTCCTATTATATAAAAAAGAATCTAAAAACTTAGATTCTTTTTTTTTATTTTACTAAATTCATTGTTTCTCTTGCTATCATTAATTCTTCATTAGTAGGAACTATATATATTTTTACTTTAGAATCTGGTGTAGATATTTCAACTTCTTTTCCTCTGCAATTATTTTTTTCTTCATCTATTTTTACACCTAAGAAACTTAAATAATCACAAATTTCTTTTCTAACATCAATTCCATTTTCTCCAATTCCTGCTTCAAATGTTATAACATCAACGCCTTTCATTTGTGCTACAAATCTTCCTATATATCCTACAACTTGATATACAAAATTATCTATTGCTAATTTTGCTCTTTCGTTTCCTTGTTTTATTGCATCTTCTATATCTCTATCATCACTGCTTATTCCAGAAAGACCTAATTTTCCTGATTTCTTATTAAGTAAATTATTCATTTCAGATGGAGTTATATTCTCTTTTTCCATTAAAAATGTTACTACAGAAGGATCTACATCTCCTGATCTTGATCCCATTGGAACACCTGCAAGTGGAGTTAATCCCATAGATGTATCTATAGATTTACCACCACAAACAGCACATAAACTTGCTCCTTGACCTAAATGGCAAGATATTATTTTTAAATCCTCTATAGGTTTATTCATCAATTCTGCAACTCTTTGAGATACAAATTTATGAGATGTTCCATGAGCACCATATTTACGAATTTTGTACTTTTCATAATACTCATAAGGTATTGCATACATATATGCTTTTTCAGGCATTGTTTGATGAAATGCTGTATCAAATACCACTACATTTGGTTTTCCTGGTAATTTTTCTATACAAGCTTGTATACCTTGTAAATGTGCAGGATTATGTAATGGTGCAAATTGTATTGCATCTTCTATACCTTTAATTACTTCATCATCTATTAATACTGATTTTGTAAATTTTTCTCCTCCATGAACTATTCTATGTCCTATTGCATCTATTTCACTTAAATCTGATATAACTCCATAATCTTTATGTAATAATTGTTCTACTACTAATTCCATTCCTTCTGCGTGAGTTTTTATATCCTTTTCAATTTTATATTTTTCTTCTCCTACTTTATGAGTTAAGAAAGAACCAGAAATTCCTATTCTCTCTAAATAACCTTTTGCCATTACATTTTCTGTTTCCATATCAATTAATTGGTACTTTAGTGATGAACTTCCACAATTTACTACTAATATTTTCATTTAATCCTCCTAAAAAATTATATTTTAAAAATTTTAATATCATTTATTAAATATCTTGAGCTTGAACAGCTGTAATAGCTATAACACCTGCAACATCATCACTATTGCAACCTCTAGATAAATCGTTTACAGCTTTAGCTATTCCTTGACAAAGTGGTCCATAAGCTTCTGCATTACCTAATCTTTGAACTAATTTATATCCAATATTTCCAGCATTTAAGTCAGGAAATATTAATACATTTGCTTCTCCTTTTAAAGGACTACCAGGAGCTTTTGAACTTGCAACTTCTGGTACAATTGCAGCATCTAATTGTAATTCTCCATCACAAATTAAATTTGGCTCTTTTTGTTTTAATAATTTTGTAGCTTCAATTACTTTTTCTGTTAACTCAGATTTTGCACTACCATAAGTAGAATATGAAAGCATAGCTACTTTTGGTTCTTTTCCTGTTAATTGTTTAAAACTCTTACTAGAAGATATAGCTATTTCTGATAATTGTTCTGAATCTGGATTTTCATTTAAGCCAGAATCTCCAAATATAAATACTCCGTCTTCTCCATATTTGCAATTTGGAACTACCATTAAAAAGAATGCTGATACTAATTTAGTATTTGGTGCAGTTTTTAATATCTGCAAAGCAGGTCTTAATGTATCTGCTGTAGAATGACAAGCACCTGATACTAATCCATCTGCATCACCACTTTTTACCATCATCATTCCAAAATATACTTCATTTAAAACTGTTTCTTTTGCTTTTTCTAATGTCATTCCTTTATTTTTTCTTAATTCATAAAATAAATTTGCATATTCTTCATGTTTTTCAGAAGTTCTTGGATTAACTATTTTTGCTTTAGAAATATCTATGTCATTATCTTTAGCTAATTTTTGTATTTCATTCTCATCTCCAACTAATACAATTTTTGCATATTCCTCTCTTATTGCTTTTTCTGCTCCTTTAAGTACTCTTATATCATTACTTTCAGGTAATACTATTGATTTAATTTCTTTTTTTGCTTTTTCTTTTACACTGTCTATAAATGACATTTTTCAATTCCTCCTTAACGATTTTTAAGATATTAATATTATATAGCCAAATATTTAAAATTACAAGTTTTTTGATTGATTTTAAATAAAATATGGTTTATACTTATACTTATTAGTTAATAGGTAAGTATGCTGGAATTGGCAGACAGGCACGTTTGAGGGGCGTGTGCTTTATGGCGTGTGGGTTCAAGTCCCACTACTTGCACCAAAGCTAAAAGGAGGATTTATAATGAAAGAAGAATTTATAAACTTATTAAGAAATGTAAAAAGAGAAGGCATAGAAAAATTAATTACATATTTGGAAAAAACAGATTTCTTTAAAGCACCAGCTAGTACTAGATTTCATGGTAACCATGAACAAGGTTTATTAGAACATAGCTTAAATGTATATAAATTATTATATATGAAATTAAAACAAAAACCTTATTCAGATCTAATTAATGTATCTGATGAAACAATAATAATTATTAGCTTATTACACGATATATGCAAAACAAATTATTATACTGTAGAAATGAGAAATAAAAAAAATGAAGATGGAATGTGGGTTAAAGAACCATATTATACTATAAATGACACAATACCTTATGGTCATGGTGAAAAATCAGTTATGATGATTTCTAATTTTATAAAACTTTCAATGGAAGAAATGTATGCTATAAGATGGCACATGGGATTAAGTGAACCAAAAGAATTATACAATACCATAAGTTTAGTGTTTGAAAAATACCCTCTTGCCCTTGCATTACACGAAGCTGATTTAGAAGCTACATATTTATATGAAGAAAGAGCATAAAAAGCTGAAAAGAAGATAGGTAATCCCCTATCTTCTTTTCATTTAATAGTAAATCTATAAGCCGGGTTCTGTCTAGGATAGTCATTTATCTAATATATATATTACTATATATCTCATGCCACCAAACAAGAAGCAGCGAGTAACTGTATTCTTCTTTATAGGTGTTGCTCCAAATGGGGTTTACACAGCCAAATATGTCACCATATCTGCGGTAGGCTCTTACCCTGCCTTTTCATCCTTACCTATAAATATAGGCGGTTATTTTCTGTTGCACTTTCCTTAAGGTCACCCTCACTGGACGTTATCCAGCATTATTACTCTGTGGAGCCCGGACTTTCCTCGTACGCTACCTTTCGGTATTGCCATACGCGACTATCCAATTTACTACTATTTAATTATATACTATTTTTAAACAATTTTCAATACTAATATATTGTTCTATTTTGTTCATCATATTCATTAAAAACTTGTAAACATTCATTCCTATCTATTTCTATTTTATTTAACAAATTATTATTTTTACCTTCTAAATATTCATATATTAAATCATCTCTAAATCCAATTTTTCCTGCATCTTCTTTTGTACACCCATAATAAATATCTTTTATATTAGCCCAAATAGCTGCCGACAAACACATTGGGCATGGTTCACAAGATGTATATAATGTATATCCCTTTAAATTGTATGTATTAAGTTTTTTACATGCATTTCGTATAGCTTGTATTTCAGCATGTGCTGTTGGATCATTATTAACTAACACTTGATTATGTGCTAAACTAATAATTTCTCCGGTTTCACTTACAATTGCAGCTCCAAAAGGTCCTCCTTCTCCATTTCTAGATCCATTCTGTGCTTCTAATAATGCTTTTTCCATATATTTATCCATAATTCACATTCCTTTCAATATATATTTAATAAAAAAATTTAGAATATTTTTTCCATTTTCACTATTTTAAAAACAATAATAATTTTATTTTAAAAAAAATAAAATTGCAAGCAAAAATATTTATTTTTTTAAATTATATAGACATTTTAGTTTTTTTTGTGTATTATATATACATACTATTGATAAAAAACATTTTATATGTTCATGGGAGGTTATATAAATGTACAAATTTTACAAAATATTTATTATTTCAATTATTTTTATTTTATTATGTGTTCCTTTGGTTTATGCATCAGATATAGATATGAATTTAACTAATAATGCTCGGAACATCAAATAATCAACAAACACAAAATGAAGTAAATTCAACTACTAACGAAACACAAAATAATATGAATGATCAAACTAATAATATTCCTACTACAAATTCAGATTTTGATACTTTGCAACCCACAGATGTAAACACTGTAGAAGAATCTGGTCTAGGAGTTACAAATATTATTAATATATTGGTTATTACTGTTGGAGTTATATTGATATTGCTTGCTATTGCAATAATAATTCGTTTAAAATAATTTGTTTTTTAATCTCTTTTTAAAAAAGAGATTTTTTTTATGAATATTTTGAATAAAAAAAATCATAATAATAATGAGAGTTTTTTACTCAAATTTACAAGGAGGATAAAAATGAAAAACAAATTTTTATTTGTAACAATAGCAATTACTTTATTAATTGCAACTTTTACATTTTCTTCTTATGCTGCTAATGAAGGAAGAAATATAGTAAATGATGTTAGAAATACTGTAGGTGGAGCAGAAAACATTGTTGAAGATGCAGGCAAGGGTGTTGTAAATGGCGTTAAAGATGGAATGAATGCTATAGGAAATGGTACCAGAGAACTTACTAATGATGTTGGTGGAGCAGTCCAAAATGTAACAAACTTAAATACAAACAACAATAATGGTAATGCGTATACAGCAACCAGAACGTCAACTGATAATAATAGTACATTTATGGGAATGTCAGGAACTATGTGGACATGGTTAATTTTAGCAATTGCTGCTATAGCAATAATTTCATTGGTTATGATGTATGCAAAACAACATAATGAGATTAACCCTTATAATGATGACAACAAATATTAAATTTTATGAGATAATATAATTATTTTGATTATATTATCTCTTTTTACTAGTACATATTTATTTTTTATGTTATAATATGCTATAAAATTAAGTTTTATTCAGAAAAAAATGTTTATTGTGGAGGTTTTTATGAATAAAAAAATTATAGCAACAAATCCTATTGCAAAGCATAACTATAACATCGAAAATACTTTAGAGACTGGAATTGTTCTTTATGGTACAGAAATAAAATCTATAAGAAACGGAAAAGTAAATTTAAAAGATAGTTATGCCAATATAAAAAATGGTGAAGTTTACATATACGGAATGCATATAAGTCCTTATGAACATGGAAACATATATAACAAAGATCCATTAAGAAACAGAAAACTACTTTTAAATAGACGCGAAATAAATAAGTTAGTAGGTTTAATTAAGCAAAAAGGATATTCTCTAATTCCAATAAGTTTATATTTTTCTGGTAATTTTGTTAAATTAGAATTAGGTATAGGTAAAGGCAAAAAACTTTACGATAAAAGACAAGATATTGCAAAAAAAGAAGCAGAATTAAGAATACAAAGAACTTTAAGAAATTAAAAAATAACACTTAGAAATTTAATCTAAGTGTTATTTTTTATCCAATAGGAAATCTATCTGAAATTTTACAATTTTTTTATTTAATGCATTTTTCATTTAATTTTCTATCTTATTATGCTTTATTACTTGACCCAAAAACATCTCTAATTTTGTGCTGAACAGTTTCTTTTATCAAGTCTCTAGCAGGTGTTAAATATGCTCTTGGATCAAATTTAGAAGGTTGTTCTATAAACACTTTTCTAATAGCAGCAGTCATAGCTAATCTTAAATCTGTATCAACATTTATTTTAGAAACACCAGATTTACTTGCTTCATGTAGCATTTCGTCAGGCACACCTTTAGCTCCAGGAATATCGCCCCCATATTTATTACACATTTCTACTAATTTAGGTATTACAGTAGATGCTCCATGTAATACAATTGGTGTATTTGGCAATTTTTCTTTTACATTTTGTAATATATCAAATCTTAATTTTGCTTCTCCTTTAAATTTATATGCTCCATGGCTTGTCCCAATTGCAATTGCTAATGAGTCACATCCAGTTTTTTCCACAAATTCTTTTGCTTGTTCTGGGTCTGTATACATAGCTTCATGAGCTTCTACTTTTACATCATCTTCTATTCCTGCTAATTTTCCTAATTCTGCCTCTACAACTACTCCTCTTGAATGAGCATAATCTACTACTTTTTTTGTTAATTCAATATTTTGTTCAAAATCATATTTAGATCCATCTATCATAACAGATGAAAAACCATTATCAATACACATTTTACAAGTTTCAAAATCAGGACCATGATCCAAATGTAAAGCTATAGGTATATCATATTCTTCTATTGCAGCTTCAACCATTTTTCTTAAATAACCAATTCTTGCATATTTTATAGCACTTGATGATGCTTGCAAAATAATTGGCGAATTTTCTTCAGCTGCAGCATCTACTATTGCTTGTATAATTTCCATGTTGTTTACATTAAAAGCTCCTATTGCAAAATTCTCCTTCATTGATTTTTCAAACATATCTTTTGTCGTTACTAATGGCATAAAAATACCTCCTTTAAAATTATATAGCTATTATATATTAATTTAATTTATTATTCAAGTAAAATTTTAACCTTATCTAAAGTCACATTTTCTATAAGTTTAATATACTCAAACTTTTTTTATAATAATCAAGTTCTCCCCATTTTACTATCAAATAAAAACTCCACTATTTAAATAGTGGAGAATAATACTTTATATATAAAGTATTACGGGGACTAACTATGAAGGAAATTAGTAAGGTTTATATCAAACTTCACTGGTCTAAAATAAACATTAAACTTCTTTAATAGAGATTTTTCATTTTCTTTTAATCTCCTGCATATTCTTTTTTTCCCAGCTTTACATGCGAAATGTATATCCTTTATTTCACCAGGTAATGAATTTGCATTTTTAAAAGTTTTTGTGGTTATTTCGTAGAGAATTGGTGTGGCTCTTCCTCCCCACCCTTCAATCAAAGAAATAGTTTGATTCACATTCCTATTAATTCTGCGTTGCACTCTTTTTTTGCCCTTACGTTTTTCAGCTATAAGCTCCTTTTTCAACTTAGCATCTTCATAATTCCGATTATTCATGAAGATCCCCCTTTTTTAATTATTATAAAGGCATTAAAGCCTATACAATATTATTATAACATAACCACTAAAAAAAATCTATCCCAAAATATGGGATAGATTTTTTTTAAACTGCTATGACATTATCCAATTTTACAAATGGGATTTTCACTTTATCTGGCAGATTTTTTGCAAGCATTAATGCCAAAAAACCATCAACAACTACATTATTGCTTGTAATTACTACTGGTTTACAAATATTCCCATACGTTTCATATAATTCTGTAACACGTATATACTGATTACTTTTTTTGTAACTGTCAGTAGAATTGATTTGAACTAGTACATTATAGTCTCTTTGTAGAGTATACCAGTTTTTAGGTAGAATAATTCCTTCTTTCCGTCTCATTTCTTCATGTTTCTTACTTATTTCATCCCAAAATGCCTTTTTTAATTTATAAGAATGTTTCACAGACTTGAATTTATAATATTCTTCCTCTGTCAAATTATTCTTTTTTGTATTACATTCTTTGCAACATGGTACTAAATTATTCGGTACAGAGATACCTCCATAATCTCTTGGATACAAATGATCTAATGACCTTGTCGAAGACGTTAATGGATTACCACAGTAATAGCAAATATCATCACCTTTCATCTGATAAGTTAATGCATACATTGTTTTTTCAAACATAGCTTGAGGAACATATAAAACTCTTTCTTTTCCAGTATTAGGTGCTAAAAAAGCTCCATATTCCTCTGTAATCCGCTTGCTAATTCTTTTTGGTAATTTAATATTCATTTCATCACCTCATATAATTATTCTATAATTTTATATTATCAGTTTTATTTTATATTTGTCAAGTTTAATTTTACTTTTTAACTAATTATTTTTATTATTCATATAACTTGCACACATTGATTCATCTGGTTGTTTTGTTTCACATCCTATAATTGGAGTTACAACAATTTGCTCTAATTTACATTCTTGTGCTTGATTATTGTTATATTTACAACTAGAAACTGTGCAATTTATTTTTTGTTTTTTATCCATAAAAAATATCCTCCTTTTATATCATTCATTATTATTATGGCTATTTTTTTAAAATTTATAAATTTTATTTAAAAATTATTTTATTTAATTTTTTTATTTATCTTCAATAATTTTCTTGCAATCATTAAGATTTTTAAAAGACAAATACCAATTCATTCCATTTTTTTCTTGTTCAATTTGTTTCATTCTTTCCTGTAAAGCACAAAAAGTTTGTGGTGGTGGCAATATTCCGGGTTGACAAGGTACCCAATTAGCAGGCATTACAACTGAATTTTCATCAGAAACTTGCAATGCTTGAAGAGTTCTTAATATCTCTGGTATTGCTCTTCCTATTTGCATTGGATAAATAAATATTGCTCTTATAATTCCTTTATCATCTATTACATAAACATTTCTAACAGTTTCCGTTTTGCTAATATTATTAGAAATCATACCATATTTCCTTGCTATTTCCCCATTTCTATCTGCTATAATAGGAAAACATATCTTTATTCCAGTTTTACAATAAATATCATATATCCATGCAAGGTGGGAAGCATTTGAATCTACACTTAAACCTATCAAACAAGTATTTAATTTTTCAAAATATGTACTTGCTTTTTGAAATGCAATCATTTCAGTTGTGCATACTGGGGTAAAATCTCCAAATGTGGGGATATTTATATTAATTTTTGGGTATCTACTTTTAAATCAAATTTTACAGTTTTATCGCTATAAATCCATATAGTGTCAATTATATTTTCTAAAACATATCTGTTAGGCACTTTTGCAGATATAATCTCATCAAAATATTCTATTGCTGTTTTTAATTTTTTTATTTCTTCTTTTGATATGTCTTGTTCTGCTTTCTGCAAAATTTCTTTTAGTTTTTCTATTTTACTCGTCTTCTCTAACTCTAATTCTTTGTATAAATCTTCTATCATCTGTTTTTGACACTCATTGTTATTTTCTGCTAAATCTTTTATTTTTTGATTTAATAACACCTTATACTCTGCTTTTAATGTTTCAATTTCAAACTTAATTTTTTCTTTATTTCTCTGTTCTTTATTGGTTTTAACCTCAATCTCTATTTTATTTATCTCATCTTGATATTTTTCTTTAGTAAATTTTAGAAATTCTTTTAAATGAATGATTATATCACTTTCCTTTATTTCATGGCATTTACATCTCGCTTTTCCATAAGTTCTATACTGCGAACATTCATATCCTTTCTGCTTTTGTTTTCTATTCATTGTAATTCCACTTACTCCAAAGCCACAGTCACCACATCTAATTAAGCCAGAAAAAGCATAATTTCTTTTTCTAGTTCCTGATGTAGATTTTAACTTTGTTTTTCTTTTTCGTATATTTTGTGCCAATTCAAAAGTTTCTTTTGAAATAATTGCTTCATGATGATTTTCAAATACAAAATGTTCTTCCTCTGGAAGTTTTATTGCTCTACCTCGTATAGAAATTGTTTTCTTTTTATGCGTTCTTAAGTTGCCTGTATATACATCATTGTTTAGAATATTACTTATCATATATGTAGACCATAATTCTTGTACTGGGTGTTTATATATTCTTCCTCTTTCTAAATGTTTTCGCCTATAATATACTGATGGTGTTGGATAATTATATTTACTATTTAAAATATCACAAATTTTCTTTCTGCCTAATCCTTCTTCAACATATAATTTGTAAATTAATTTTATAATTGGTCTAATTTCTTCATCTACATATAGTTTTGTAACATCTTCTTTATCTTTTACATATCCATAATAATTTCCCATTACTAATCTTCCAGTTTTTTGTTTAGAATACATATGATCTCTTGTTTTTCTTGAACAGTCTTTCACATATCTTTCATTAAACCAAGTTGTAATTCCAATAGTGTCATCTCTATCATTTAGAACATCAT
Source organism: uncultured Clostridia bacterium (assembly GCA_963560005.1). Taxonomy (GTDB): domain Bacteria; phylum Bacillota; class Clostridia; order TANB77; family CAG-508; genus CAG-273. The sequence goes on along the minus strand of CAUWNG010000064.1, from coordinate 215 downwards.
AAGTTCCTCCCATTTCAGAAACTAAAATTAAGTTTTTTTGCATATTCTTAAATTCATCAATAAGTACCAAAACTTTTCCATTGTTTCTCCCTATTCTTGATAAGTCTTTTGCTATAACTACATCAATTTTTCCTCCTTTTACTTTTTCTAGCATATTTGTAAATTCAGGTCTATTAAAGGTATATCCCGAAACATTGTCATCTATGTAGAAGTCT
>CAUWNG010000063.1:0-10763 GCA_963560005.1 uncultured Clostridia bacterium | reverse complement strand
AAGACTAACTTCTTTTATTATATATTTGAACTGGAATTTACTTTTTTAATTTACTATTCACGAAAATTGAGAATAATAATAAAAAAATATTGAAAATTATGTTAACGCGGTGTATAATATTAGTGTTACATTTTTTAGAAGAAGAAATATTAGTGCATTATTTTTTTGATAATACTAGACAAATTCTAAAAAATGTCTTAAAATAATATAATATGTAAAAATATATGTAATATAAAGGAGAGGTAAAAATGAATATATGGCATGATATAAATAAAGATAGGATAAAAAAAGATGATTTTGCAGCAATAATTGAAATTAGTAAAAATGGAAGAAACAAATATGAATTAGATAAGGAAACAGGTATGTTAAAATTAGATAGAGTGTTATATACTTCAACACACTACCCAGCAAACTATGGTTTTATACCAAGAACTTATGCTGATGATAAAGATCCATTAGATGTTCTAGTTATATGTCAAGAAGAAATTTGTTCAATGACTTTAGTTGAATGTTACCCAATAGGTGTATTAACAATGACTGATAATAATGAATATGATGAAAAAATTATAGCAATATGTAAAAATGATCCATTTTTAAATTGTTATAATGATATATCAGAGTTACCAGCACATATATCTAAAGAAATAACACACTTCTTTGAAGTTTATAAGCAATTAGAAGGAAAACAAACATCAATAGACAAAGTATTAGGAAGAGAAGAAGCAGAAAAAATTATAGAAAATTGTATGAAAAATTACGAAGAAAAGTTTGGAAATTAACAAAAGACCGAAAGGGTGAATTATGATATTAGAGAAAATAATATTTAATTTATTAGCTTTTGCAATTTTTACAATTGTATTTTTTAGAATGGTAAGAAGAAATGATACTAATTATTTGTATTTACTTTTTTTTCAATTCTTTGGAATATTTTTAAATTTTATTGAATTAATTGCTAAAGTGGAATTTAATGTATTTTTAAAAATAATTATATATTTATTTTCAATAATAATACCATTATTAATATTAATAATAGAGTGGAAAAAAAACTTTATTTTTTCTGAAATTTTAGAAGTAAGTATTTGCAAATTATTATTATTGTTAAACAAAAATGATAATGTTAAACAAAGATTATTTAAATTAATAAATAAATATCCAAATAGTTTCATAGCTCACAAAATGTTAGCAGATATATACGAGAAAGAGAATAATACAGAAAATGCTTTAGGAGAATATATAAAATTAACTGAGATAGATGAAAATAATATTGAATTTAAGTATAAAACTGCTGAATTATTAGAAATAAACAAAAAAAATGAAGAGGCAATAAATACTTTAAAATCTATATTAAATGAAAAACCAGAATACTATAAAGCAACTGCACTATTAGGTGATATTTTAATAAAAGAAGAAAAGTATAAAGAAGCAATATCAATTTATATGAATGCTTTAATGTATAATAAAACAAATTATGATTTATATTATAATTTAGGAATAGCATACACTTTTTTAAACGATTTTGCAAAAGCAAAAGAATATTATGGAAAGGCTGCTGAACTAAATAGCTTATTATATAATTCTAAATATAGTTTGGCGCAAATAGCTTTAATGTATGGTGAATTGGATGAGGCAGAAAAATTATTTATGCAAAGTAAAGAATCAGAAGATTTAGAGTCAGGTTCATATTATTATTTGGCCGAAGTTGCTATTATTAAAGGGGACAAAGATAAAGCAAAAAATTATATGAATTTAGCAATAGAACTAGATCCGGAAGAATATATTAGAATGTCTAAAGATCCAATATTTATTCCTATAAAAAATGAAATACGCAAACCAGAATGTAAAAAACAAAAGGAAAAGAAAAAATTAAAAGTAAAAGAAATTTTATCAAATAAGCATTTGGAAAATACTTGCTTATTAATGGGAAATTTAAATAATAATGATATTATTATGATGAAAAATATACGTAATAAAAATAAAAGATTAGATAGAGAAAAACAAGAATAAAATACAAAGTTTGTAATATAATTTGATATACAAATGTTAAGGGGAAGGATTGATTTGAATTGGAAATTTATCAAGCACTTATTTTAGGAATAGTACAGGGATTAACTGAACTATTACCAATATCAAGTTCGGCACATTTGGCTATTATACCATGGATGCTTAACTGGCAGGGGATACCAGAATGGTTTGATGTTGCACTACATTTTGGTACATTATTAGCAATTGGAATATTCTTCTTTAAAGATTGGCTAAAGTTATTAGAAGGTGGATATAAGTATGCAATAAAAAAAGAAAAAACTTTTGAAGGAAAAATGTTTTGGTACATAGTACTTGCAACTATACCAGGAGGAATAATAGGATTTTTATTAGATAAATTTGTAGGAGATGCATTATCTACACCTATTATAATAGCTATTGCATTAATTATAATGGGAATTGTATTATATATTGTAGATAAAAAAGCAAAGTCAGTTACAGAATACAAAGATATGACTTTAAAGCAAACTTTTTTAATTGGTGTATCACAGGCATTAGCATTTATTCCTGGAGTTTCAAGATCAGGAATTACAATGACAATGGGGAGAACATTAGGAGTGAAAAGAGAAGCAGCAGCTAAATATTCTTTTATGTTATCTGCACCAATAGTTTTAGCAGCAACAATATTCAAATTAAAAGATTTTGTATTTAATTTGCCATTTTTTATTGGAGTTTTAAGTAGTTTTATAGTTGGAATTGTAGTAATAAAATTTTTATTAGAATATTTAAAAAAAGGAAGTTTTAAATATTTTGCTTTATATAGAATTTTGTTTGGAGCACTAATTATAATATTTTGGATAATAAAATAAAAGTTTATGATTTTTATCATAAACTCTTTTTTTATGATAGACATTTTACACAAATTTTATTTTATGAAAATTGGCAAGCTAAGAAATAAGAACCATGAAAGGTTATCTAAAATGTCAAAATATATTAATTCTTCTTCTTTTTTTCTATAAGTTTAAAAAAATAAAAACACAATTTTATATTACAAATATGTTACAAAAATATTACATTTAGATTAAAAATGATGAAATTATATTGACTTTTTTATCAAATGATATAAAATATTTGTAGAAATTTGATTTAAATACTTTTTTATTGGAAAAAAAAACAAGTATTAATTATTATGTTTTGTAAATGATAATAATATAAAATTTTATTAACAAAGGAGAGAAAAATGCCAAGCAGTTTAGGTTTATATATAGAAAATAATATAATTAAATATGCAAAAGTGTCTAAAGAACGCGACAATTTAAAAGTGGAATCCTTTGGAATAAAATTTTATGACAATTTAGGCGAAGCTATTAGACAAATTGTTTCTGAAACTTATAGTTATAAAATACCTATAAATATAAATTTGGCAGAAGAAACTTATAACTATTTTTATATGTTTAGTTTGCTTAACAGAAAAGATTTAAAAAAAGCTATTGGAACAGAATTCGATTCATATTGTGTGGAAAAAGGTATAAACAGAAATGCATTAGAAACAAGATATGCCTTAGTTAATTGCTTAGAGGATAAAGAAAAGGTTAAAGTTGTTCATATATCTTCAAACAAAAATAGTATTAGTACAATTGAGCAACAATTAGAAGGAACAAAGCCATCAGGAATTTTTCCTTTAGGTACAAGTATTGCGAATGTTGCAGATATAAAATCTAAAGAGAATATAATGATAGTAAATATGGAAGAAAAAACAACTTTAACAACAATAGTAGATCAAAAAGTATATAATGTAGAAATACTTGATCTAGGAGCAAAAGATGTTTTATCTGAAATAGCAACAAAAGAAAACTCATATTCAAAAGCGTATGAAATATGTAAAAATAGTACTATATATACAATGGATGGCAAAGAATTACAAGAAGATGAAAATCAATATTTAGACAATATAATGCCAACATTATATAAAATAGTAACAAATGTAAAAGAAAAAATAGAAAATAACACAATTGATATAAGCAAAGTGTATATTACAGGAACTTTATGTGTAGTAAACAATATAGATTTATATTTTCAAGAATATTTAGGAAAAATAAAATGTGAAATAATGAAGCCATATTTCATAAAAGACACATTAAAAATAAGTATGAAAGATTATATAGAAGTTAATTCCGCAATAGCAATAGCATTGCAAGGGCTAGATTATGGAATTAAGGGAATGAATTTTAAACAAACAACTTTAACAGAAAATCTAACAAATGCTTTTAAAATAGAAGGAACAGGTAAAGATAAAAGAATAAAAGATGTAACAGTAGACTTTTCTAAAATATTTAAGTTTGATATACATGAAAAGATGACAGCAACAGAAAGATGGATGCTAAGAATAGCAACTGGAATATTAACATTTGTATTAATTTATTCAGCATTTTCTATATATTTAAAAACAGAGATAGGAAAAAAAGAAAAAGAAGTTGCAGAAGTTAAGATTGATACAAATTTACAATTAAAATTAGTTGATGATGATATAAATGCAGTTAAAACAAAAACAAATAAGTATATTCAATTATCTGATAATTTGGAGAATATAAGTGAACAGATAATGGAAAACAACAAAAATAAAAATAATATTCCAACATTACTAACAAAAATAATGTTTGCAATGCCTCAAGAAGTACAAATTACTTCAATAGAAAATACAACTGGTAAGCATGTAGTAATAAATGCACAGTCAAAAAGATATGATCAGTTAGGAATTTTTAAAGTAACATTAAGGGAAAAAGGAATACTATTACCAAATACAATAGTATCTTCAACAGGAGAAAAAACAGGCGACTATGTAAAAGTTGTTATAGAAGGGGACATGCCATGAAAAAGATATTAATAGGTACAATAATAGTTTTGCTTTGTATTTTGGCATATTTTGTAGTATTTGAAGGCATAACTATTGGAAATTTTAAAATATTGAGTTTAGTACAAATAAAAGATGAAAATGACTATTTAACTAAAGAAATAACAGAAACAGAAGCACTTATGAAAGTTGATTATTTATCTAAGACAGAAACTTTAAATCAAAGTATAAAAACATTATTACAAGAAAAAGATAAATATTTAGATTTGGCAAGTGTTAGTACAGAAAGTGAATTGGAGAAAGCAAATCAAGAAGAAACTTATAAAATTGAGTATTTATGGACTAAAATTGGTAGGCACGCTGCAAAAGAGGGCGTTAATATAAAAATGGATGTACTAACAGGTGATACCGCAGATACAGAATTAAAGAATATAAGTTATACAGTTACAGGCAGTTATATTGCAATTTCTAATTTTGTAGCATCTATTGAAGAAGATAGTGAATTAGGATTTAGAATAGAAGATTTTAAACTTGTACCTGGTTCAAGCGAAGTAGATTTACAAGCAACATTTATAACTAGAAATGTAAAAGTAAAAACAGAGAATGTATCTAATCAAAATACTACATCAGAAAGTGAATCAGATGCAGATGTGCAAAACGGAAGTGCTTCAAGAGAGCAAGAAGAAAATTCTTTAAATTCTTCTACAACAAATGAAACAGGAATAAATAATACAGTAGATAATAATCAAACAGATAATCAATAGTAATTTATAGATTAAGGAGTATAGTTTATGTTTAAATCTATATTAAAAGAGATTAGCATTATTTTATTACTTTGTATTGCAATAATCTTAATATTAGCAATTTTATTTTATGATTATATACCAAGCAATAAGGTTGTTCCAAATAAAATTGCATATACTACACCAGAAAATGTAACAGAACAAATTGATGAAAATATTACTGAATACAATAAAACAGAAGTATCTTATGAAATAACAGATTCAGATTTATATTTATATCAACAGAGCAATGTATATGCACCAGGGAAAAAAGATCCATTTGCAGCAATAAAAGAAGACAATGGTAATGTTAATAATTCAACAAATACAGGAAACAATTCACAAAACAATGTGGATGAAAATAATTCAAATGTAGACTCTAATTCAACAGGAAGTTTCTTTAATGATACAGGGTTAAAATAATTTAAGGTTATATTTATTTATATAGATATACACAAACAAATAAAAAAGAAAGGAGTAGTATTATGTTTAAAAGTCAAAAAGGTATTACATTAGTTGCTTTAGCTGTAACAATAGTTGTACTATTAATCTTAGCAGGTGTAACAATAGCATTTGTTTTATCAGATGATGGTGTTGTTAAAAGTGCTCAAGATGCAGCAACTGCAAATGATGGAGCAATAGTAGCAGAAAATATTCAACAAGCATTAATGGCTGTTCAAATTTCTGAGTTAGCTGGACAAATTACATTCCAAGAGAATGAAAAAACAGCAGGAAAAGATGTTACAGAGACAGTAAAAGCAGGTTTACCAACAGGTATTGAAATAACAGCTGGTGGAACTATAAAAATAAAAGATGATAATACAGTAATATTTACTAATGTAAAAGCTACACATAATGGAAAAACATTTAATGTAGAGTATTTAGACAATAAAGTAACTGCTAAAGAGCCAGCTGCATAATAATAAGTTATTTCATTGATAGGCATATATAAGTTAATTGTATATGCCTAAATTTATATAAAGAAAAGGGAAAAAAATGAATATTCTATTATACGTACTAATATTTATAATTGGAACTTTATTTGGAAGCTTTTTTACCTTAGCAACTTATAGAATTCCTTTAGGACAGGATATAACACATAAACGTTCATATTGTCCAAAATGTAATCATAAGCTTGCTTTTTGGGATATGATTCCGATCTTTAGCTATATTTTTTTAGGAGGAAAATGTAGATATTGCAAGTCTAAGATAAAAATAAGATATTTATTATTTGAATTAATGACTGGAATAGTATTTACATTATTTGCTTTTTCAATAAAATTAAATATATATAATATAAATATAAGTGAAACAGTATATTTTATTTTTGGATTATTATATATGTCTATTTTATTTATTATAGCAGGAATTGATAAAGAGAGAAATGAAGTAAAAAAGAATGTATTATTAGTAGGTATTATAATTCAAGCAATATATATAATTTATCTATATCTAGTAGAAAAAGATCCTAATATATATAGATATGTTATATATTTGTTCTTATTATGTATATTAACTTTAATAGACATAAATGTATTAAAAACAAAAGCAAAAGTTTCTTATGCAGTAGAAGTTTTAATGCTTTCAATGTATATGATATTATTTACTTATGAATTAGTTTATTTTATGACAGTATGTTTTACATTGTTAGCTATAGGTTTTTACTTAGTTTTAAGAAAAATAAGATTAAAAAAGAATGTAATAAAAGAAGATAAAAAACAATTAAAACTTCCTATTGCTTTTTATATGTGTACAGCAAATATACTATGTTTAATAGTAACAAATATTTGTGCTTTTTGGAGATGAAAATGTACATATTAAGAAAGGATGATTGAGATGAATATAAATACCAAACGATATTGTGATGTAAAAAAAGAAAATGGTTTTACTATAGCTGATCTTGTTGTAGCAATAACAGCATTTGGTATTTTTGTAGGAGTAATAAGTACATTATTTATCAGTGTATATAATATAAAAGCACAAACAATGTTAAATGCTGATGCTATGTATTATTTAATAAAAGTAATAGAAGATGTAGATAGAATAAGTTTTGCAAATGTTAAAAATGGTATGGAATTATCATATAAACAAAAGTTTCAAATACCAGGTAGTATGAATTTAAAAGTGGATGTTAGTGATTCTGGTAATCAAAATGCAAAAAAAGTTACTTTTACAATTGAATATACATTTAATAAAAAAAATGAAAAAATAGTAATTAATAGGTTAAAACTAAAAGAAGCATAACTTTAGAAGAAAGGTAGATGCTATGAAAAGACAAGAAGGAATAACATTATTATCATTAGTTACATATATAGCGGTTGCAATGATAGTAATAGGAATAATGGCTATAATAAGTAGTTATTTTTATAAAAATATTAGTTGGGTAAAAGATAGAGAAAAAAATGCTCAGGAATTTAATAAATTTAATATGTTTTTTATTGGTGATATAAAAGCTAATAGAGATGCTACAGTATCTGGAACACAAATAAAATTTTCAGATGGAACTATTTACAGATATGAAAAAGAAAAAGGGATTATATATAGGAATAATACGATTGTAGCAGAAAATATTGCAGCATTACTTTTTTCTAAAGCTTCTGAAACTACAAAAGGAACAAATACTACTAAGAATATTATAAGGGTAGACATGATACTTGGTAGAAAAAATACTGTTCGAAGACAAGTTGACTACACATTAAAATATCGTTGAAAGACTTAATTAAAAATATGTAGGAGGAAAAATTTATGAGTACACAACCAATTGGAATTGAATTAGTAAAAAAGGGATTAGTAACAGAACAAGATATAGAGAAAGCTTTAGATTATCAAAAAAAATATCCTAGAAAAAAATTAGGAGATATAATTAATATATTAAATTTATGTGATCCTAACATTTTAATAGAAGCAATAGGAGATATACTTAATGAAAAATCCATATATTTACAAGAAAATGATATAAAAATAAATATATTAGATTATATATCACTTGATTTAGCAAAAAGAAATAAAGCAATACCATTTGAGGAAAGTGCTGGAAAAATAAAAGTATGTTTTGCAGATACTTCTAATAAAAGAGCTGTAGAAGTAGTTAGGCTTTTATTACTTAATAAAGGTCTTGTTATGGAAAAATATATAACTTTTGAAAGTAATATTGATAATATATTAGATTCATTAGAAGGTGTAGCTTCTGAAAATATTAATATAAATGCAGATGTCTCAGGTTTAGTAGATAGTATTATAAAAACAGGAATGGAAAAAAGAGCAAGTGATATTCACATTGAGCCATTAGAAAATAAAATAAGGGTAAGATATAGAATTGATGGTATTTTAATTACTGTTGCAGAGATAGATAAAGAAAAACAAGCTCAAATAATAGGTAGATTAAAAGCAATTTCTAATATGCATCAAGAAAGACAAGAATCACAAGATGGTAGAATATTGTTATATCCAGACTACAATATTCGTGTATCTTCACAAAAAAATGTTAATGGAGAAAAGTTTGTTTTAAGATTATTAAAGAAAAATGCAGATATAAAGCAAATATTTGATTTAGGATTTCCAAAAGATGATGAATTAGTAAAAGAATGTTTTAATAAGAAAAATTCAATTACAGTTATAGCAGCACCTACAGGTGAAGGAAAAACTACTACTCTATACAGTATTATAGATTATTTGAATAAACCAGGTATAAACATTACTACAATAGAAGACCCAGTAGAAATAAGAATAGATGGGTTAAATCAAATAGAAGTTGATAAAAAAGCTACATTTTCAGAATCACTTAGAACAGTATTAAGACAGGATCCAGATATTATCCTAGTAGGAGAAATTAGAGATAAAGAAACAGCTGAAATAGCTATGCAATCTGGTCAAACAGGGCATTATGTTTTGTCAACAATACACACTATAGATAGTATAGAAGTAATAACAAGATTAAGAAAAATGGGAATTTCTAATTATGATATATCAAGTATTTTAGCAACATCTGTATCGCAAAGATTGGTTAGAAGAATTTGCCCAAATTGTGCAAAGGAACGTGAATTTACAGAAGAGGAAAAAAATATTATTAAAAAAATTGGAGATAAATACGGTCAAAATTTTAATTTAGATGGGGTAAAAACATTTGAACCAGTAGGGTGTAAAAAATGTAATAATAGTGGATATTTTGATAGAATAGGTATATTTGAAATTTTAATAATAAATGATGAAATTAAAGAAATGATTAGTGAAAATGTTTCTAGTTATGAGCTTAGAAGAAAAGCTTTACAAAATGGATATAAGCCATTAGTCGTAGATGGAATTCAAAAGGTAATTCAAGGAATAACAACTTTAGAAGAAATAAATAATAAATTAATAATTTATTAGAATGGAGGAAAAAATGATTAATATAGATAAAATTCTTAATACTGCAATAGAAAAAGATGCATCTGATGTGCATTTAATTACAGGTATTAAACCAATATTGAGAATAAAAAGAGATTTAGTAGAGTTAAAAAATTTTGATGTTATTCTAGAAGACGATATGATGGATATTTATGACTATTTTGTAAGAGGAAATATAGATAAAGATGAAGTATTTAAAAAGAATAAACGATTGGATGCTTCATTTGAGTTTGGAGATATACGTTTAAGAGTTAATATTTCATTGGCAAATGATTTACCTGTAGTAGTACTTAGAATTATAAAAAGTGAATTACCTAGATATGAAGATTTAGGAGTTCCAGATATAGTAAGAAGAATGATGAATCAACCACAAGGACTAATACTTGTTACTGGTAAAACGAACTCTGGTAAAACTACTACTTTAAATGCATTAATTAATGAGATAAATGAAAATCAAAATAGAAAAATTTTAACATTAGAAAATCCTGTAGAATATAAGCATAAATGTAAAAAATCAATAATAGTTCAAAAAGAAATTGGAGTAGGAAGAGACTGTTTGAATTTTAGTAGTGGAGTAAAAAATTCATTAAGAGAAGACTGCGATATATTGGTTATAGGAGAGATACGTGATAAAGAAACAATGGAAGCAGCTATAGAAACGGCTGAATCTGGGCATTTAGTTATTGGAACTCTTCATACTAAATCTTGTGCTGAAACAATAGACAGAATGATAAACTTTTATGACATAAGAGATCAACAAACTATAA
>CAUWNG010000062.1:0-11240 GCA_963560005.1 uncultured Clostridia bacterium | reverse complement strand
ATAAAGGAGATTTTTGGAAAGACAGGAAATATTTTTACTATTGAACCACCTTTTATGTGTGATTATGGATATAATATAGAAATTGGAGAAAATTTTTATGCTAATCATAATTTGATTATATTAGATGGAAACAAAGTTAAATTTGGAGATAATGTTTTTATTGCACCAAATTGTAGTTTCTATACAGCAGGACATCCACTAGACGCAGAAAGAAGAAATAAAGGATTAGAATATGCAAAACCAATAAAAGTAGGAAATAATGTATGGATTGGTGGAAATGTTATTGTACTTCCAGGAGTAACTATTGGAGATAATGTTGTAATAGGTGCAGGAAGTGTTGTAAATAAAGATATACCTTCAAATAGTGTTACAGTTGGAAATCCTTGTAAAGTTATAAAAAAATTAGAAGAGTAGAAACTCAAATTACAAATTATAAAGGAGTCAAAATTAATATGGAAAGAAAAGTAATTTTATATATTTCGCAAAGTTTAGATGGTTTTATTGCAGATAATAAAGGAAGTGTAGATTGGATTATAGGCAATAATAAGGAATATGCTAGTGATTATGGCTATGAAAAGTTTATAGAAAATATAGACACAGTTATTTTAGGAGCAAACACATATAAACAAATAAAAAATGAACTATCACCAGATAAGTGGGTATATGAAAATTTACAAAGTTATGTTTTGACTAATGAAAAAATTAAAGATACTGAAAATATAAAGTATGTTAATATGAATATAGAAAAACTAATAAATAAATTAAAACAAGAAAAAGGAAAAGATATATGGATATGTGGAGGAGCGAATTTGGTAAATCAATGTGTAAAAGAAAATTTAATTGATGAATACCAAATTACAACTGTTCCAGTAATTTTAGGTAATGGAGTTAGAATGTTTGAAGAAAATAATAAAAAAATCAACCTAGAATTTAAAGAAATAAAAGAAGAAAATGGTTTAATAATGGGAATATATACTAAAAGATAAATTTGAAAGTGAGGATATTATGGGAATATTTGATAAGTTTAGAAAAAATAAATCAATATTTACTTTTGATGAAAAGGACAAACAGATTATCATATCTTGAACAAACATTAGATGATATGCACATTATTGATGTGGAATTTGATGGGATTTTTGAAAAATTTTATTATGTAATAGTAAGTTATCACTACTATGAAATTATAAATTGAAAGGTTGGATTTATGGAGTATGGACAAGAATAAAAAAATAATCATTGAAGTTATAATTTTATTATTTATTATCGTTATAGGAATAGTTGTTACATATAAATTAATTGAAAATAGTGTTACAAATAGAGAAAATTATAAGGTAAATATTGAGAATATTAGTTCTACTCCTGTTGATACTGTCAATCTCGAAGAAAGTACAATATCTTATGATGATGAGATATTTAGTCAAAGGAAAATAAGTTTTGTAAGTAATGCAATAGATGTCATTGTAGATACAATAAAGTAATAACACAATTATAATTAATGTGATTTAATAATTGAAAGGAGAATAAATCATTTAACAATAATTATAATTTGTGTTTTGATGGCAGAATTTCTGCTCTCTTTATTTTTTTTATGAAATATGGTATAACTATAACATAAAGAAAGGACTACTTAATATGGGAAAAGTGAATGAAAATGAGTTAAAAGAACTATTTATAGAAATAAAACATAATAACAAAATAGCATTTGAAAAATTATATAATAGATACAATAAATTAGTATATGGAATTGCATTTAGCATATTAAAGAACAAACAAGATTCAGAAGATGTAGTCCAGACAGTATTTTCAAAAATATATACTTTAGAAAAAGATAAATTGCCAACAGATAAAGTAGGAACATGGCTATATAAAGTAACGAAAAATGAAACATTGCTATTTTTAAGAAAAAAAGATAATAATATAGATTTAGATACAATTTATAATTTGAAAAATGAAAATAATGAGATAGATCAATTTATAAGTAGAGATTCTTATAATAAATTGATAAATAGTTTAAATTCTAAAGAACAACAAATAGTATCATTAAAAATATTATCAAATCTAACTTTTGATGAAATTGGAAAATTGATAGGAGAATCAACGAATACTGTAAAATGGAGATATTATAAAGCAATTCATACATTAAAAATAGCATTAAGCAATTTAGGTATGTTTATAATAACTTTTGTACTTGGAATAATAACATTAAAAGAACAGAAAAAAGGCTCACCAGCTATAAAAGAAGATCAAAACATTATTGACGACAATAAAAATGAAGTTGAAACAGAAAATAAAGAAAATGAAAATTTAGAAGATAGTGAAATAGTACAAGAAAATGAAAATACAGATTCTTTTGAAAACACTATAATAGAACAACCAATTATAGATACTACAAATTATTTAAGTATAGGAATGTTTAGTATTTCTGCTATATTCTTAGTATTAACAATAATTTTTTCAATTTTTTTAGCAAAACACCAACTAAATGCGAAGAAAAAAGCATCTAAATAATAGAAAGGTAAAAGGTGAGGTTATGAAAAAGAAAAATATTGTAATTTTAATAATAATTGTATTATTGCTAATATTGTTGTTTCCAATTCAAATAAACAGATTAAATGATGGAGGAACAGTTGAATATAAGACTTTATTGTTTAGCATTATTAAATATCATAAATTAGATGAAAGTGCAGAGGACGGTTATATAGATGGTATTGAAATTAAGATTTTAGATAATAAAATATATAGTAATGTGGAAGAAATAGCAAGAACTAATGAAGAAAGAGTAAGACTAAAAGAATTAAAAATAAAAGCAAAAGATATAGATACAACCAAATTAGTTAAATTTAATAATGTTCTATATGGTAAATCTAATGTACTTATTGATTATGCAGGAGATTTAAACAAATCAATAGGAAAAATAAATATGTTCATAGGCGAAGAATATTTACCTCAATTAGATGGAGAAACTAATTGCAAAGAGTTATTAAATTGTAATGTATTAGAAGCTAATGAAATAAGTATGGTTTTAAATGTTAATAATGTAGCAGTTTTATATAAAGCGATAGATAAAGAAAATATCAAACAAGCTAATGGAGGAGATTTAGAAAATGTAGTAACTCCACAATATAGTAGTTTCGTAGGAACAATATTAGAAGAAACAACAACATACATGATAGTAGAGCCAAACAAAGATGAAATAGAAAGAAAATCAGCAGACAAGATAAAAATTAATTATGGTACAGATCACATAGATTATTTGTATGGTATTGGAAGAAAAGTTGTCATTTATTATACAGGATATATTATGGAATCATATCCAGCACAAATTAATACAGATAAAATATCAACAGATGGTTACGAAGATTTTAAAATAGAAGTTAAACTATCTGACAAAATAGAAACAAAGAAAATATTAAACAACAAAGATTTAAGTTCAGATAAACAAGATTATAATTTATATTTTTATGGATTAGATGAAGTAAATGTAAACGTAGATAATAAAACAATGCCATTAGAAGATGCTTTAAAGAGTGGAAAAATAACGATACAAGGAATAATACAAAAAGCAAATAAAGATGAAAAAGATGGAAAAATAAAAGCAAAAATGTATAAAGATGGCGGAAGTATGGAATATAATTATGAAAATTATTCAATAATCAAAGTACATAAGTTAGATGGAAATAAAGATGTATACATTGGTATTCCAAGTATGAAACTTAATGATTTGAACTTATAATAAATAATTATATAAAAATAGGTTATTTTGAATTATTAACTGAAATAGCAAAAGAGGAATTAGAAGAAATATATGAATATATATCTGAAAGTCTATTGGAAATAGTAGTAGCTAATCGATTAATGGATAAAATAGAACAAAACATTTTAAGATTAGAACAAAATCCATACTCTTGTGTGGAAGTACATATTAAATCTCATAATGATGAAGTATATCGCAAATTAGTAATTTCTTACATACAAAATACAAGAGAGTCAGGTTTTTAAAAAGGTAAAAAAATAAAAACATAATTGATGCTAAAATCGCCAATTCTTTATTAAAGAGTTGGCGATTTTACAAAAGTTTATAGAAAAGATAGACACAGAGTTATTTTAGGAGCAAACACATATAAACAAATAAAAAATTAACTATCACCAGCCAAGTGGGTATATGAAAATTAACAAAGTGATGTTTTAACTAATGAAAAAATTAAAGATACTGAAAATATAAAGTATGTTAATATGAGGGAATATATAGTAATAGATAAATTAAAATTAATAGGAGTAAGGAATGATAAGAAAATTTGAAAAGAACGATATAAATAATGTAATGAAAATATGGAAAGATGAAAACATAAAAGTACATCAATTTATTCCAAAAGAATATTGGGAAAATAGTTATATCTATGTAAAAGAGATTTTGCCAAATGCAGAAATTTATGTATATGTTATTGAAGAAAATATAGTAGGATTTATAGGATTAAATCAAAATTATATTGAAGGAATTTTTGTAGATACAAATTATCAAAGTAATGGTATAGGAAGAACTTTATTAAATAAAGCAAAAGAAAATAAAAATTGTCTAACATTAAATGTATATAAGAAAAACATAAATGCAATTAGGTTCTATAAGAAAAATGGATTTGAAATTACAAATGAAAAAATAGATAATAATACAAAAGAGATAGAATATACTATGACTTGGAACAAATGATTTATAATATAAAGAATTTCAATGTTTTTAACAATTTTTCCGTATACGACAAGGTTAATATTGCCTACAATTTATTCAAAGGAAAAAGCAATTGAAATAGCAAAAAACTTTAAATTTAGAAATTAAGAAGATTTACTAATATTATTTTTGCTAGATTAATAAATTAAGGACTATAAACATATAATTAGCTGAGGTGATTGAATGAGTGAGGTAATAGAAAGAAAAAAAGTATTATTTGGAAATGAAACATACGAATATATAAAAAACAAAAATAATGAAGAATCGCTTATAAAAGCTGAAATAATTGGAAAACGAAAGATAAATATAGTATTGAAAAGTGTAGCAAAAGATAATTCAAAAGAAATTGAGAAATACATTACAGATGTGTTAAGTGATTTATATATCCAAAGAAACATAAAAAATTTTATATGAAATTTTTTCTCGAATTGATTTATCCTCACTTCTTAAAATAAGATTTTAAGTTGAAAGGAGGATGAAAATGAAAAGAGTTGGATGCTTATATAGAGTTTCTACAAAAAAGCAAACATATAACAATGATATTCCAGTACAAAAAAAAGCTTGTAAAAAATTCATAAAAACCAAAGAAGATTGGATTATTACAAAAGAGTATATGGAATTAGGTGTTTCAGGTTATAAGCTAGAAGCAAAAGATAGAGATGTTCTACAAAATATAAAAAAAGATGTTGAAAATAACGAAATAGATATACTATTTATGAATCAGAAGCTAAAATTATTAGAAAAATATTTGAATTAATTGCATTAGAAGAATTTGGAACAGATAAAGTTGCTAGATATTTAAATAACAATAATATCAAAAGAAGAAAGGAAAATTGCTTATGGGATTCAAATATGATTTTAGATATTGTAAGAAATCCAATATTTAAAGGGTATGTATCATTTGGAAAAGTTAGGCGTGATAGAGTTTGCTATAAGAAAAACAAAAAAGATACTTGGGTAATTGCAGATAAAGCAAATCCAGATATTCAGATAGTTTCAGAAAAATTATGGCAAAAAGCAAATAACTTAATAGACAGTAGAAGTAGAAAAGGGAATAAGTTATTAAGACTATTATCTGGTTATACAAGATGTGGTTATTGTGGCAACTATATTGTGCCTAAAGGAAAAGATAAATATTGTTATATGTTATGTAAAGGCAAACAAAAAACAGGGCATTGTGAGTACAATAAAAATTATAAAGTTGATATTTTAGAAAAAATTGTTGTTGGAGAAGTAAAAAAATATTTAGATACTTATAAAAAGGTAGATTTAAAGAAAGAAATTGCGAAAAGAGTTAAAAGGGTAAAAAGAAGAGATGAAAAAATTAGGTTTATAAAACAAAAAATAAATATCTCAAATAATAGGTTGGTTGAATTAAAAAGTGAAATTGTCTCTGCACTTATGTCTGGAGATATTGAAAAAAATCAAAAGACAAATGAAGAATTTAATAAAGAAATAAATTATCTAAAAGAATTAGAAGAAAAATTATCAAAATTGAATAATGAAATTTTACAAAATACTATGGAAATTGAATCACTTAAAACTTATATACCTACTTGGAGCAAAGAATTTGAACATGCTTCTTTAACAGTACAGCGACAAATATTAGATAAACTTATAGATAAAGTGTATTTATATAATGATAAAGTAGAAATTAGAACGAAATATCCAATATCTACAATTATTATGGGAGCAAAAATATAAAATTTTATGGATATAAAAAGAGTAGGATGCTTGTATAGGGTATCAACCTTAAAACAAGTTGAAAAAGATGATATTCCAATGCAAAGAGTATCATGTAATAATTTTATTAAATCACAAAACAATTGGAAATTGACAAAAGAATATATTGAATTAGGGGTATCAGGATCTAAACTTAGTGAATCTAAAAGAGATGTTTTACAAGATATAAAAAGAGATGTATTAAACAAAGAAATAGATGTTTTACTTGTATTTATGTTTGATAGAATAGGAAGAAGGAAGGAGGAAACTCCTTTTGTCGTAGAATGGTTAATTGATAATGGTATAGAAGTATGGTCTGTAAAAGAAGGACAAAGGAAAATAGAAAATAGAGCAGATAAATTAATTAATTATTTAACATATTGGCAAGCAGGAGGAGAAAGTGAAAAAACTTCAATAAGAGTAAGAGAAGTACAAGTACAAATGGCTGAAAAAGGAATACTAACTTATGGTGGAAAAAGAAATGCACCGTATGGTTATGATTTTATAAAAAGTGGAACATATACAAAAAAAGGAGTTGAAAGACAAAAACTTGTAATAAATAAATTAGAAGCTAAGCTTATAAAAGAGATATTTAATTTATATGTAAAGAAAAGTTATGGAATAGGCAGAATAGCAAAAGAACTTAATGATAGAAAGATAAAACCAAGAAGATCAAGTTTATGGAGTGCATCAACTATTGGAAGAATGTTGGAAAATCCTATTTATATGGGGTATCCTGCATATAGAAAAAAATCAACTGTAAATCGTTCCATTGCTAAAAAACAACCTTTTGAAAATTGGATATTACCTGAAAAGAAAGTTAATGATTTAGTAATTATTGATGAAAAAATATGGTATGAAGTAAAGAAAATTAGAAATGCTAGAAATGACAAATTAGGCAATAATAAAGCAGATATAAAACCAAGACAAACTAAGTCAGAATTATTATTTATTGGAATGATTAGATGTGGTGAGTGTGGATATGCTTTTATGACTGCTGGTTCTAAAAAGAAAAATAAGTATGGTGAAATAGTAAAACATTCATATTATAGATGCTCTAGTACCAGATCTACTTATAGCTGTAAATTAGAAAAAAAGACAAAGTGCCTAAATGGAAAAAGGAATTTAAAAAGGCAGATTTAACCGTTAAAAAAATGTTGGTTTCTGAAATAATAAAAGAAATTAGAATATATAATGATAGGTACGAAATTGATTTTAAAATAGAATTTAATAAATACATAAAAGAAAAAGTAAAAATCAATAATAATAATGAATTAATATGTAAAGATGTTAAACTACTAGAAAATACAGTTTCATTAAAAATGAAATAATAATTTTCTTTATTTTAAAAATAAAAAAAGTTTGAAAAGCAGATAGTTTGGGGTTACTATATAGCAAGCATTCAAGAAAAGTTTTGATACTCAACATATTGTAACCTCCGTATGAGCATACAATTTGGGGAAATATCAAAAACGCTTGATATTGCTTAACAATTCTTTAGTCGATAAGCTACTCTAAAATGAATAAAAAAAGGCACAAAATCGATCGTGAGGCGATTGATTAGGAATAAATTGAGATAAATATAAAAGTACATTAAATGCAAAAAAAGCATTAATAATGTACTTTTTATTTTTTAAAAAATTTCATAAAAAGTATTGACAGTTGAGTATTTATTCACATATAATGTAATTATAATTGAATAAATATTCAACTATAATATTCCAAAAAACAAAAGAATATAAGGAGGGAAGTAAATGGCTAGAAATGAATTTATATGTGATTGTAGTGTGATTCATCAAGATATTGTAGATAAAACAATAAAAAGTATGCCAGATGCAGATACATTTAATAAACTTGCAGACTTTTTTAAAATTCTTGGAGATACAACAAGAGTAAAGATTTTATTTGCCTTAGATCAAAATGAAATGTGTGTATGTGATATTGCAAATGTTTTAGGAATGAGCAAATCATCTATCTCACATCAACTAGGAACTTTAAGAAGAAGTGGTATTGTTAAATGTAGAAAATCTGGAAAAGAAGTTTTTTATATGTTAGATGATAACCATATAAAGGAAGTTTTTGAAATAGGTATCCAACATATAAAACATAAAAAATAAAAAAATTCGGAGGTAGAAAAATATGAAAAGTAAATTTAAAGTAAAAGGATTAGATTGTGCAAATTGTGCAGCAGAATTAGAAAGAGCAATTCAAAAATTAAATGGAGTGGAAAGTGCAAATATAAGTTTTATGACACAAAAAATGGAAATTGAATATGATGAAACAAGAAAAGAAGAAATTATACAAAATGTAAAAAAAGTTATAAAAAAAGAAGAACCAGATGTAACAATAGAAGAAGTATAGGAGGCTGTTGTTATGAAGAAAAAAGGAATTAAGATTATAATAGCTCTAGTTTTATTTTTTATCGCACTTATAATTAATTTTAATAATGAATGGATAAATAATACAATATATATTATTTCTTATATTATTGTTGGATTAGAAATTGTAAGAAAAGCGATAAGGAATATCACTAGAGGAAAAATTTTTGACGAAAACTTCTTAATGACAGTTGCAACAATTGGAGCATTTGGAATTGGAGAATTTCCAGAGGCAGTTGCAGTTATGCTATTTTACCAAGTAGGAGAACTATTCCAAAGCTATGCTGTAGATAAATCAAGAAAGTCAATTTCAAGTTTAATGGATATAAGACCAGATTTTGCAAATGTAGAAAGAAATGGAAAACTAGAAAAAGTTGAGCCAGATGATGTAAAAATAGGAGAAATAATAGTCATTAAACCAGGAGAGAAAATACCATTAGATGGTTATGTAATAGAAGGAAAGTCAAGTCTTGATACAAAGGCATTAACAGGGGAGTCTTTACCAAGAGAGGCAACAGAGGGAGAAGAAGTATTAAGTGGTTGTATAAACTTAAATGGTGTTATAAAAGTAGAAGTAACAAAAGAATATGGAGAATCAACAGTAAGCAAAATATTAGATTTAGTTGAAAATGCAAGTAGTAAAAAGTCAAAATCAGAAAACTTTATTACAAAATTTGCACAATACTATACACCAATAGTCGTTATTATTGCAGTAATTCTTGCAGTATTGCCATCACTAATTATAAAAGATGCAACATTTTCAGATTGGTTATATAGAGCATTATCATTCCTAGTAGTATCTTGTCCTTGTGCATTAGTTATTTCAATACCATTAAGTTTCTTTGGAGGAATAGGTGGAGCATCTAAAATGGGGGTTTTAATAAAAGGAAGTAACTATTTAGAGGCTATTGCAAATACAGAGATAGTTGTATTTGATAAGACTGGGACATTAACAGAAGGAGTTTTTGAAGTACAAAAGGTTAAAGCAATAGATATAAGTGAAGAAGAATTATTAAAAGTTACAGCATATAGTGAAAATTATTCAAATCATCCTATTGCACTATCTGTTAAAAAAGCATTTGGAAAAGAAATTGATGAAAAACAAATTGTAAAAACACAAGAATTATCAGGACTTGGAATTGTTGCAAGAATTGGAGAACAAGATGTATTAGTTGGAAATGAAAAACTAATGAATGAAAGACAAATTAAATTTACAAAATGCAATGATATAGGAACTATTTTATATGTAGCAATAGAAAGAAAATATGTAGGATATATAGTAATTGCAGATAAAATAAAAGAAGATTCAGTAAAAGCAATAGCAAATTTAAAGAAAAATAATATAAAACAAATAGTAATGCTAACAGGAGATAGAAAAAATGTCGGAGAAAGTGTTGCTAAAAAATTAGGATTAGACAAAGTATATACAGAGTTATTACCAGATGGTAAGGTAGAGAAAGTAGAAAGTTTATTAAAAGAAAAAAGCGAAAAAGGTAAACTTGTGTTTGTGGGAGACGGAATAAATGATGCACCAGTTTTAGCTATTTCTGATATAGGTATAGCAATGGGAGGATTAGGATCAGATGCAGCAATAGAAGCAGCAGATGTTGTACTTATGACAGATGAACCATCAAAAATAGCAAATGCAATTCATTTATCAAAAAAAACAATGAGAATTGTTAGAGAAAATATAATATTTGCTATTTTTATAAAGGTGTTTGTTCTAATTTTAAGTGCATTTGGATTATCAACTATGTGGGAGGCAGTGTTTGCAGATGTTGGGGTTTCTGTAATTGCTATTATAAATGCTTTAAGAGTATTAAGAGTAAAAAATATCTAAATTAAAAAAATAATTTATTGGATTTCTATAATCAAACTTCCAAATGGGCTATATTGTAATAAAAAAACACATATACCCTTTATTTACAAAATACTCAAGTAGGTATATAACATAAAAAGTGATGGAATTTATGGAAAAGAAGAATCAGACTATCAAATGTCAGGTATAAGAAATATGATAGCTGTTTGAAATTAAAAATAATAAAATATAAAATTTTATAGAATATTTAAAACTATCATATATAGATACAGAAGCTCCAGATAGTGTAACAATAAAGAACAAAAAAGATTTAAAAGAAAAGCTACAAAAAGGTTTAGATGATATAAAAGAAAATAGAGTAATTTCTTTAGATGAAGCATTTACTCAAATAGATAGGATATAAAAAGAATGGAGCAATGTTATGAAAAAATATGTAGTTGAAATTTCAAAAACTGCTTAACAAGATTTAGAAAATATTATTTCATATAAAACAAGAAAATAGCAAGGTAGATGATATTGTCAATATTGCTTTCAACATTACAATTAATTCGAATAACAAGGGGTGATCAAAAGTTGCCATGTTATTTTTTTGTAATCC
>CAUWNG010000061.1:0-11318 GCA_963560005.1 uncultured Clostridia bacterium | reverse complement strand
GTTTTAGAGATGAAGATCCAAGAGCAGATAGAGCACCAGGAGAATTTTATCAATTGGATTTTGAAATGAGTTTTGCGGAACAAGAAGATGTATTTAAAGTATTAGAAGAAATTTACACAACAATATTTAAAACCCATACAAATTGGAAAGTTGATGAACCACCATTTATAAGAATACCATATTTAGAAGCTATGGAAAAATATGGTATAGATAAACCAGATTTAAGAAATCCATTAATAATTAAAGATGCAACAGAACTATTTAAGAACACAGAATTTAGTGGTTTTAAAAATAGAATAGTGAAAACAATTATAGTTCCAGATGGAGCTAAACAAAGTAGAAAATTCTTTGATAGTATTAATGAATATGCAACAGAAAAATTAGGAGCAAAGATTTTAGGTTGGGCAAAAGTTGAAGAAAGTGGATTTACTGGTGGAGTTTCTAAATTTATTACAGAAGAAGTAAAACAAGGGCTTGAAGAATTAGGAGCAAAAATAGGAGATTCTATATTCTTTATAGCAGATGAAGTTTTAGAAAAAGCTCAAAAATTAGCTGGATTATTAAGAATAGAATTAGGAAATAAATTAGAGCTATTGGAAAAAGATGCATATAGATTTTGCTTTATAGTAGATTTCCCAATGTATGAACTTTCTGATGAAGGAAAAATAGATTTTAATCATAATCCATTTTCAATGCCACAAGGTGGATTAGAGGCATTAGAAACAAAGAATCCATTAGAAATATTAGCATATCAATATGATGTTGTATGTAATGGATATGAAGTAGCATCTGGTGCAGTAAGAAACCATGACCCTGAACTTATGGTAAAAGCTTTTGAAATTGCAGGCTATAGTGCAGAAGAAGTTGAAACAAGATTTGGAGCATTGTACAATGCGTTCCAATATGGAACTCCACCACATGCTGGAGCAGCTCCAGGATTGGATAGAATAGTAATGTTAGTAGCTAAATCACAAAATATTAGAGAAGTTATAGCATTTCCAAAAAATCAAAGAGCAAGAGACTTACTTATGAGAGCACCATCAACCGTAACAGAACAACAATTGAAAGAAGTTCACATTAAATTAGATATAGAAAATAAATAAATAAAGAAAGAAATCCAGCAAGATACAGGCTGGATTTCTTAGCATATTATTGATATAATAATAGAGGTACATCTTGCCAAGATTAGTTGGCAAAAGCATTAGAAGAGATAAAAGAAAAAATGAAATAGAGGAAAAGGTTGAAAAATAATTAGATTAATTCTTTTCCAACTAGATTGTGCCTCTAGGAAGGAATTAGATTAAATATGAAAAAAAGAGTATTATTAGGAATGAGTGGAGGAGTAGATAGTAGTGTGTCTGCTGTATTACTTAAAGAAGCAGGATATGAAGTTATTGGAGCAACTATGAAGTTGTGCGAAGGAAGTGGCTCTAACATAGCTATAGAAGATGCAAAAAAAGTGTGTGAACAACTTGGATTTGAACACCATGTAGTAAATTTAAAGAATGAATTTAAAGATTTAGTAATAAATAATTTTATTAAATGTTATAGTTGTGCACAAACACCAAATCCATGTATAGAATGTAATAAATATATAAAATTTGGAAAGTTTTATGAGATAGCTAAAAATTTAAATTGCGAATATATAGCAACTGGGCATTATGCTAAGACTCAGTTTATAAAAGCATATAATCAAATCGTTTTAAAAAAGTCAAAATCAAAATTAAAAGATCAAACTTATTTTTTATATGGTATGCCTAAAGAATTATTAGATAAAGTAATATTTCCATTAAGTGATTTTGAAGATAAAGAACAAATAAGAAAAATAGCAGAAGAAAATAGTTTGACTATATATAAAAAACCAGATAGTCAAGAAATTTGTTTTATACCAGATAATG
This sequence comes from uncultured Clostridia bacterium, assembly GCA_963560005.1. Taxonomy (GTDB): domain Bacteria; phylum Bacillota; class Clostridia; order TANB77; family CAG-508; genus CAG-273. The sequence goes on along the minus strand of CAUWNG010000061.1, from coordinate 9,420 downwards.
ATTATGGAAAATTTTTAATAAATAATTTAAGTGAAGCACCAAAAGAAGGATATATAGTATTAAGAAATGGAACAAAGTTAGGAAAACATAATGGATTAATATATTATACAGTAGGTCAAAGGAAGGGATTAGGAATTTCTTATAAAGAACCACTATATGTTATTAAGTTGAATAAAGAAAAAAATGAAGTAGTAGTAGGAACAGAGCAAGAATTGTATTCAAAAATATTATATGCAGAAGATTTAAATATTCTATTGAACATAGATTTAAGCGAGCCTATAGAAGTAATGGCAAAAATAAGGTATAGAACAAAAGAAGCAAAAGCAACATTAACATTATTAGAAGATGGAAAAGTAAAAGTAGAATTTGAAGAACCACAAAGAGCAATAACAGCAGGACAAGCAGTAGTATTTTATCTAAATGATATAGTATTAGGTGGAGCTACTATTATAGATTGGGGTGAAAAATAATTTTTCATCTAATAGGAAATTTCTCCGAAATTCCTATTAGATAAAAAAGCTTCGCTAACAGATGTACACAATTTTACTAAAGTAAAATTGGCACGCGAACAAAGACGCGACATGTTAGTTAACTAAAATGTTAGAGTATTGAGATCATGTCGCTTTTGTTCATTAATATATTGAGGAGAGAAAAATAAATATGAATTTAAGCAGTTGTGAAATTTGTCCTCATAGATGTAAAGTAAATAGGGCAAATGGAATAAAAGGTAGATGCAAATGTGATGATAAAATAAAAATAGCATTAGCAAGCATACACAATTTTGAAGAGCCATGTATTAGCGGGATAAAAGGATCTGGAACAGTATTTTTTTCTAATTGTAATTTAAATTGTATATATTGCCAGAATTATGAAATAAGTCAATTAGGAAAAGGAAAAGAAATAACAATAAACGATTTAGCAAATATTTTTTTGGAACAACAAAAAAATAATGTTCATAATATTAATTTGGTTACACCAACAATGTATGTATTACAAATAATCGAGGCAATAAAAATAGCAAAAAAACAAGGACTAAATATACCAATAATATATAATACAAATGGATATGAAAACATAGAAACAATTAGATTACTTAATGGACTTATAGATGTATATTTGCCAGATTTAAAGTATTTTTCTAATACAATTGCTGTAAAATATTCTAATGCAAATAATTACTTTAAAATAGCAACAGAAGCTATAAAAGAAATGTATAGTCAAGTAGGAACTGCAAAATTTGATGAAGAGGGAATTATAAAAAGAGGAGTAATAATTAGACATTTAGTGTTACCAAACCACATACAAAATAGCAAAAATATATTAAAATGGATAAAAGAAAATATGCCAGAAGATGTTTATGTGAGCGTAATGGCACAATATTTCCCAACATATAAAGCAAAAGAAGATACATACATAAATAGAAAACTAACTAAAAAAGAATATAAAGAAATAGAAAACTACTTATATACACTAAACATAGAAAACGGATATATACAAGAATTAGGAGAACATGAAGAAGAATATGTACCAAAATGGGAATAGTTGAATTTTACAATAAAGTGTTGAATTAATACATTTGATATGATAGAATGATTAATAATTACTTTAGTAGTAATTAAATAGCTAAAGAAAAAGGGGTAAGTATATGGAAAAGAATTTATTGGAATTAAAAGGAGTATCAAAATTTTATTACAATAAAAATACTGTATCATTAGGTATTAATAAAATTAACTTGCAACTAAATCAAGGGGAATTTGTTGCCATTACTGGTGAAAGCGGAAGCGGTAAATCTACTCTTTTAAATGTAGTTTCACGGTTTAGATACTTACGAAGAAGGCGAAATGTATGTAGAAGGAAACGAAACTTCTGGATATACAGAAAAAGATTTTGAAGATTACAGAAAAAAATATATTGGTAATATTTTTCAAAGTTTTAATTTAGTAAATAGTTATACTGTTTATCAAAATGTAGAATTGGTTTTACTTGTTAATGGATATAAGAAATCAAAAATAAAAAGAAAAGTTATAGAGGCTATTAAGCAGGTAGACTTATTAAAATATAAAAATACTAAAGTTTCAAAATTATCAGGGGGGCAAAAACAAAGAGTTGCTATAGCAAGAGCTTTGGTAAAAGATGCTCCTATTTTAGTGGCTGATGAACCAACAGGTAATCTGGATTCAAAAACAGCAGAAAGTATTATGGAATTGTTATATAAAGTATCAAAAAATAAATTGGTAATTTTAGTAACTCATAATTTCGAACAAGTTAAACAATATGCTACAAGAGAAATTGTTATAAATGATGGTAAAATTGTAGAAGATAGAAATTTAAAAAATGTAAGCAAAGAGATAACCAAAAATATAAATGTTTTTTATCCAATGAAACTTTCAGCAAAATTAAGATTAGGAATTAGGAATACATTTAATATATTACCTAAATTTTTTTTATTACTTTCAGTATATGTAATTTTATGTTTAGCAACTTTTGGAAGTTATTGTTCTCTAAAAAAATTGGATTATGAAAAATCTAAAATAGGAAGTAATGATTTTTTTAAAGATACATCGGAGAGAAGAATTATAATTCAAAAGGCTAATTCAAAGCCATTTTCAAAAAAAGATTACGAAAATATAAAACAAATACCAAATGTGGATTATATTGTAGAAAATGATATTTTATTGGATGAGGATTTAACTTTTACAAGTAAAGAAATATATATAGGTGCAAGGGTAGATAGTAGACAAAGAGGACCAGACTATGTGGATTATGGAAGGTTACCAAATAAAGAAAATGAAGCATTACTGTGTATGGAAAAAGATAATTTCCCTATTGATCGTATATTAAATACAAATTTTAAAATATGTGATACTGCAGGAACGTTTTTTGGTACAGGACTTACAAAATCGGAAATAAAAATAGTTGGTATTAAAATTTATTCGGAGGAAGAAAGTTCAAAATATAAAGACCCTAAACTTTATATTTCTGATAATAAAATAAAAGAAGTAAATCAAAGAATAATAGCAAATTATAGTACAACAGAAGTAGAGTTCAATGGATATTTATTAAAAAACGATATGATTTCTTACGAATATAAGGTTATACCAAGCCAAAATGTACCAAAAGGAAAGGTATATGTTTTTGAAGAGTTAAATGATAAAACAGAGTATTACGATTGCATAAATGAAGAATTAACAATTAATGTAAAAAATCAATATTTTAATAACAAAATAACTGTTGAAATTGATGAGACATTTGATGAAGATAATTTTGAAGAACTAGTGGATATAGAAAATTATGAGATGCATCGTAAAGCCTTCTTTATTAATTGGGATGATTTTTATAATTTATTTGATAAAAACAGTTACCAAAGTAGTGTTTTTATAAAAGATGAAAAACAGGTAGAAGATACTATAGCCTCTTTAGAGAACATGGGATTAAAAACTATGTATGTTAAAGATACTTTAATTAATGCGAACAGAGAAAACGAAAGTATGAATACTACTATAATGGCTTTTATTGTAAGTATAGTAATAATATCATTGTTTATATTATCTTATTTTATTATAAAGATTATTCTAAAATCTAGAAATGTGTATTTTTCAACTATTCGCATGTTAGGAATAACAAGAAAAAATGCAAAACAATTACTAAAAATAGAACTATTAATTGTATTACATATTGCCTTTTTATTAGTAATTATATTTTGTATAAGTATTTTAAATAATTGGATTAATGTAGCATATATTAAAGATTTGTTAGGTTATTTACAAATATATGATTATATATACATATATATTGTATTGTTAATAATTTCTATATTAATATCTAATAGATACTCAAAGCAGTTATTTAAGAAATCAGCTATAAATACTTATACAGAGGAGGTGTAGTTACTATGGTAAAATTAGAAAAAGTAGAAAAATATTTTAATCGTTATAAAAGTAATCAAATTCATGCTATTAATTCGACTACACTAAAATTTGAAAATACAGGATTGGTAGCAATACTTGGAAATTCTGGATCTGGAAAAACGACATTGTTAAATGTGATAGGTGGATTAGACAAACCAGACAAAGGTAAAATATATATTGGTGATAAAAAAAATACTAATATACGAAATTCAAAATTAGATAAAATACGAAACCTTAATGTGGGATATGTTTTTCAAAATTATTATTTACTAAATCATTTAACTGTTTTTGAAAATGTGTCTTTAGTCTTAAGAATGTTAGGAGTAAAGAAAAAGGAAGAAATTAATGAAAGAGTAAATAATGTATTAAAAATGGTTGGGATGTATCCTTATAAAAATAGACTTTCAAGTATGCTTTCTGGAGGGCAAAAACAGAGAGTAGCCATTGCAAGGGCTATTGTAAAAAATCCTAATATTATTATTGCAGATGAACCAACAGGAAATTTGGATAGTAAAAATTCTATTGAAATAATGGAAATATTAAAAACTATATCAAAGAAAAAATTAGTAATTTTAGTAACTCATGAGCAAAAACTTGCAGACATGTATGCTTCTCGTATTATTAAAATTGTTGATGGTAAGGTAGTATCTGACGAAACTAACAGCAACGCACAAGAGAATATATCTTGTGAAAATAAAAACTATAATGAAGAAAGTATATTAAATAAGGATTTTAATAAACGAAATGCATCTTTGTATAATCCTATAAATATGATAACAAGTGGAGTAAAAAGAATCTGCAATTATTCTATATTAAAGAAAATATTATTAATAGGTTTCCTTATTTCAGCAATGTCTATAGTATATTCAGTTAGTAGTATATTAGGAATTATAAATATAAAGGATGAACAGTTTGTAACTACTAATAAAAATTATTTAAAACTTACAACTACCAGAAATAATGTAACAGATTATTTAAAATATGAAAAACTTCCATTTATAAAGTACATGTTACCAGGTGATTCAAATCTTGATTTTACTATGCCATATCCAGATTACTATCAAACCACATCGGCTAAAATTACACTACATGCTTCTGTAGTAAATAGCGAAGAAATTACTAATTCAGACATTATAATGGGAGAAATGTCTAAGAAAAATACTGAAGTTGTTTTAGATAAAATGATAATAGATGATATTTTAGAAAAATCTATTACAAAAAACTTAGGAATTTCAAATTACGAAGAATTAATAGGAAGGGAAATATTAGCAGGCGATGAACATCAAGTCGATTCAATGGAATCAAGAAATCAAACAACCTTACCAGCTTTTAAAATTGTAGGGATTGTAGACAAAAAAAGTCCATCTATTTATTTAGCAAGGGATAATTTTATAAATTTATTTTCTATATATAAAATAGATGAACAAGATTATTCAAGACCACCAGAAAGTACAATAGAATTGGTAGATTATAAATTAGACGAAGATGAAATAGAAATAGTAGAAGGAAGTTTGCCTGTAAATGATTATGAAATTATCGTAAGTAATCAGTATAAAGATCAATTTGAATTATATGAAACTATAGAACAAACTGTAAATGGAAAAGAATTGAAAGTAGTAGGATACTATGAAAGTAGTGCTGAAAAGGATGAAAATTATTCTAATGAAAATACAATAAAATATCAATATATAGAAGAAAGAAATAACATAGCAATTTATTCAGAAAATTCAGAAAAAGCAATAAAATATTTTTCTGATAAGGACATGAAGATAGAAAGCGTATATGAAAAAGATAGAAATAAATATATAGAAAAAATGAAACCACAAATAATTGCAACTATTGTTGTTTCAGGAGTTATATTATTAATATCATTACTTGAAATTTTCTTACTAATACGTTCTTCATTCTTATCAAGAAAAAAAGAAGTAGGAATTTTAAGAGCAATTGGAGTCAAGAAAACTGATATATATAAAATGTTTTTAGGTGAAATTTTATCAATTAGTATATTTATTTCACTACCAGGAATCATTATTATGTCATTTGTCATAAATAAATTAGCAATTATAAGTTATTTTTTAGATAAATTAGTAATAAATAGTTTTGTAATAATTATAAGTATAGTTATTGTATTTGTATTTAATATTTTTATTGGTCTATTACCAGTACATCATACATTAAGAAAAAGACCAGCACAAATTTTAACAGAAAACTCTGTTGATTAAAGAAAAAACACACAAATAACCGAAAATACTAAATCAAAAAAACATATTTACAACTTACATATATATTGATATAATTCATTCAATAATTATGTGATTAGGAGGTAATTAAATTGACTGAAGCGGACAAACATTTTATAGATACATGTACTAAAATTATAAAAGAAGGATATTCTTCAAAAGGGACTAATGTTAGAACAAGATGGGAAGATGGTGAAGAAGCTAATTATATTTCCATAGTTGGAGTAAGTAATGTATATAATGTAGGAAAAGAATTTCCAATGATTACATTAAGAAATAATAGTAAAACCGTATACAGAGCAATAGATGAAATATTATGGATATGGCAAAAAAAATCTAATAATGTAAAAGATTTAAATTCACATATTTGGGATCAATGGGTTGATGAAAATGGAACAATAGGAAAAGCTTATGGATATCAACTAGGGAAAAAATATGAATTTAAAACTAAAGAAGGAATAAAGAAAATGGATCAGGTTGATTATGTATTGTATTTGTTAAAAAATGATCCATCAAGTCGTAGAATAATGACAAATATTTTTAATCATGAAGAATTAAAGGATATGAGATTAGAGCCTTGTGCTTACAGTACACAATGGCTTGTAAAAGAAAATAAATTACATTTAATTTTAAATCAACGTTCACAAGATATGTTGGCAGCAAATGGTTGGAATACAATGCAATATGCAGCATTATTATGTATGTTTGCACAAGTTAGCGGATTAGAAGTAGGTACACTTACACATAATATTGGAGATTGCCATATTTATGATAGACATATTCCAATTATAGAAAAATTACTAAAATCAGAACCTTTAGAAGTTACTCCTAAATTGGTTATAAATAATCCAACTAAAGATTTTTATAAATTTAAAGTTGAAGATTTTGAAATTCAAAACTATGATTATAATAAAGAGGTAAAAATAGGTAAAATCCCTGTTGCCATTTAAAGGAGGAAATTAAATGTTAAGTATAATAGTTGCTATAGCAAATAATAATGTAATAGGAAAAGATAATAAATTGATATGGCATATACCAGAAGATTTAAAAAGATTTAAAAAAATTACAACAGGGCATACTATAATTATGGGAAGAAAAACTTTTGAATCTTTAGGGAAAGTATTACCAAATAGGAAACATATAATATTATGTAATGATATGGATTTAAATATAGATAATGAAAATGTAATAGTTTTAAATGATATTAAATTATTAAAAGAATACATTAATTCAGAAGAGGAAAATTTTGTAATAGGTGGTGCTACAATATATAAACTTTTATTACCTTTTACAGAAAAAATGTATATTACAAAAATAGATGAAGAGTTTGAAGGAGATGTATATTTTCCAAAAATAAAGGAAACAGAGTGGGAAACTGTAAAAGAAGAGTTAGGAGTAAAAGATGAAGAAAATCTCTATGATTATAAATATATAACATATATAAGAAAAAGAAGCTGATTATTTTATCAGCTTTTATAAAAATAAAAAAAATTAAAAAAAAATTAAACTTTTTGCAACATAAAATAATCTAATTAAGTATAAAACAAAAAGAGATGAGGTAATATATGATGCAAACAAGGAGAAAAAAGATAAACAAAAATAAAGTGTTTATAACAGTATTATTGATAATAGGAATTAGTATTTCTATATTATTTGTATTAATACAAAATAAATTTACTAGTAAAGCTGCTGTTGCTCAAAATGTAAACAAAGAAGATAAGTTGAGTACAAACAAAGAAAATAATGAAGTTACTAAGGAAGTTGTTCAAAAAATGAACGTAAAAATAGAAATTGAAGATGTAACTAACAGAGAAGAAAATAAAAATGAAAAATTGGATAATGTAATACAAGATGTAGATAAAAAGAATAGGAAGTTTAATAATAAAGTTGCTTTTATAGGTGATTCCAGAACACAAGGTTTGTTATTATATTCAGGTTTAAATGATGTAATTGATTATAGTTATATTGGGCTTATGGTAGATACTGCAATAAGTAAAAAGTTTGTAAAAGGAACAGCGGGAGAAAAAATTACAATATTAGAAGATATGCAGAAAAGAGAATTAGATACAGTGTATATTATGTTAGGAATAAATGAATTAGGTTGGTCATATAGTGAAGTTTTTGTAAGTAAATATAAGGAATTAATACAGAAAATAAAAGAAGTACAACCAAATTGTGAAATTGTCCTTCAATCTATTATACCAATAACAAAATCAAGATCAGATTCAGATAAAATATTTAATAATAAAAATATAAATAAGTACAATCAACTTATACAAAAAATTGCAATAGATGAAAATGTTACATTTTTAAATGTTGGTTCTGCACTAGCGGATAAAAATGGTAATTTACCAGAAGAAGCTAGCACGGATGGAATTCATGTAGAAGCGAATTATTGCGAAAAGTGGTTAGAATATTTAAAAAATAATTAAATATAAATAAATTATTTTTGGAAAGAGAGGAATTTTATTAGTATGAAAAAAGGAATTATAGTAGGGATAGTATGTTTAATTATATTAGGTATAATTGTTGGAATAGTATTTTATAGTAATAGTCAAAAAAATATAGAAATTGATGTTGAAGAATTAGCAGTAAAAATAAAATATAAAATAAATTTTAAAGATAATTTAGAGATGATTAATAGAGAAACAGTTATAAAAAATTATAATTTTGATGATGGAAAAATAAAGGATGTAGCTTGTTATATTGGAACAGGAGCAACTGCAGAAGAGATTCTTGTTTTACAGGTAAATAATAAAAATGATATAAAAGAAGTCAAAAATTTAATAGAAAAAAGAATAAATGAAAGAAAAGAAGCATTCGCAGATTATCTTCCAGAAGAAGTATATAAATTAGAAAATTATAATCTTCTAGAAAAAGGAGAATATTTGATTTTATGTATTGCAAATAGCTCGGAAGAGACTAAGGATATAGTAAGTGATTATTTGAAAAATAGATAACAAGGAGTTACAAAAGTTGCAAGATGTAAGGTGTGTTTTAATAGAGTATATAAAAGAAAATCAAGAAAAAATGTATAAAACAGCTTTTACTTATGTACATGATAGAGATGAAGCACTGGATATTGTACAAGAGGCAATAACAAAAGCTTTACAAAATATAAATAAATTAAAACATCAAGAATATGTAAAAACATGGTTTTATAGAATATTAATAAATGAAAGTTTACAATATATAAAGAAAAATAAAAGAAATAATTTATATGAAATAGAAAACTTAGAAAACGAAATAGTGGATTATTCAGAAATACCTAT
>CAUWNG010000060.1:0-11324 GCA_963560005.1 uncultured Clostridia bacterium | reverse complement strand
AACCTATGACCTCCTGCTTGTAAGGCAGATGCTCTCCCAGCTGAGCTATGCGCCCATTTCCTTTGACTCATTTAGTATACTAGATTTTAAATTAATTGTCAATACATTTTATAAATTTTTTTATTTTTTGTGAATTAAATTTAAAAATTGGCATATTAATAAAAAAAGAAATAAATTTTTTAATGTAATTATATAAAAAAATTAAAATATTTATTATAAAATAAAAAGGCTGTATGTATAATACAGCCTTTTTAACAAGTTAATGAGTTGGTAAATTTTCCCACCATGCTGGAACTTGTGTTGTAGAAGAAGAATATCCAAAGAAATCTCCATCATTATCTGGGATAGCAGGAATAAGGTCTACAACTACAGATTCTTTTTCATTAAAATAATCTTTTAGATCAATTAATAGTTTGTAGGTCATTAAATTTGAGTTTTCGGATGATGGTCCAAATCGTAAAAAAATTTTCCCTGAATCATTAATTAACCAGTTTTTACTAGTTCTTGAAACTGGAATTTGACGTTTTTCTGCACAAGTTGCGCAAATTAATGGTTCTGTGTATAGATGTAAACGCCAAAGTTTTACATCTGTTTTTCCACAAATGGAGCACCGATAGTCGCAATTAAAAAATTCCATAGTAAACCTCCTTGTCAATTGACATGTTTTGGTATAAATAAATAATGCATTGCGCATCACTTATATTATACCACATTTAACATAATATAGCAAATAAAAAATAAAAATATGCTAGTTAAGTATAAAAAAAAATTAAAATCATAATATAAAAAAGGGGGTAATTATGATTTTTTCTAAAATGCATGGATTAGGAAATGATTATATTTTTTTTGATTGTACAAAAAATAATCAAATAAAAGATTCAGAAAATTTAGCAAGAAGATTAAGTAACAGACATACAGGAATTGGTGGAGATGGAATAATACTTATTACTAAAAGCAGTATATCAGATTTTAGAATGATAATGTTTAATAGTGATGGTACAGAAGCAGAAATGTGTGGAAATGGAATAAGATGTGTTGGAAAATTTATATATGATAATAAATTAAGTGATAAAGAAAATTTAAAAATAGAGACATTAGCAGGGATAAAAGAAATAAAGTTAAATATAGTTAATAAAAAGATAAAAAATGTTACAGTTAATATGGGTAAACCTGTATTGAATCCAGAAAAAATACCATTAAATTTAAAAAAAGTATGTTCAAATGAAATAGAATTAAAAATAGAAGACAAAGAATTTAAATTTACTTGTGTATCAATGGGAAATCCACATGCTGTAACAATTGTTAAAAATTTAAATGAAATTAATATTAAAAAATATGGACCTATTATAGAAAATGATTCGATATTTCCTAAAAGAACAAATGTGGAATTTATAGAAATAGTAGATAAAAATAATATAAAAATGAGAGTATGGGAAAGAGGAACAGGAGAAACATTAGCATGTGGAACAGGAGCTTCAGCATCAGCTGTTGTGTGTATATTAAATAATTTTACTAATAGAAAATTAAATGTGCATCTATTAGGAGGAACATTACAAGTTTTATGGGAAGATAAGAATAACTGTGTATATATGACTGGAACTGCAACAACTGTTTTTAATGGAGAAACAATAGAAGAATAATATAGTATAAATAAGAAAGGAAATTGAGTTTGTATGATAAAGGTAAATGATAATTTTCTAAATTTGCAAGAAGACTATTTGTTTTCAATTGTAAATAAAAAAATTAAAAATTTTGAAAATCAACATCCTAATAGAAAAGTAATGAAATTAGGAATTGGAGATGTAACATTACCACTATGTAAAATTGTTGTAGAAGAAATGAAAAAAGCTTGTGATGAAATGGGGAATATTGAAAATTTTAGAGGATATGGACCAGAACAAGGTTATGAATTTTTAAGAGAGAAGATAGTAGAATGGGATTATAGAGCTAAAGGAATAGAGATTGATATAAATGAAATATTTGTATCAGATGGTGCAAAATGTGATATTAGTAATATTTTAGATTTATTTGATACAAATAATAAAGTAGCAATACAAGATCCGGTTTATCCTGTATATTTGGATTCAAATGTAATAGGGGGAAGAAGCGGAAATTTTAATGAAGAAACACATAAATATGGAAAAATAATATATATGCCATCAGTAGAAGAAAATGAGTTTTTACCAGAATTACCTAAAGAAGTACCTGATATAATTTATTTATGTTCACCTAATAATCCAACAGGAACAACTTTAAATTACAATGAATTAAAAAAATGGGTTGACTATGCAAAACAAAATAAATCTATTATATTTTTTGATTCTGCTTATGAGGCATTTATAACACAAGAAGATATACCACATAGTATTTACGAAGTAGAAGGAGCAAAAGAAGTTGCTATAGAATTTAGAAGTTTTTCTAAAACTGCTGGTTTTACAGGAGTTAGATGTGCATATACAGTTATACCTAAAGAATTAATAGGTTTCTCAAAAAGTGGAGAAAAAATACATATTAATAAATTATGGGCAAGAAGACAAGCAACAAAGTTTAATGGTGTTTCGTATATAACACAAAAGGGAGCAGCTGCTATATATACAGAAGAGGGAAGTAAACAAATAAAAAGAAATATTACATTTTATATGGAAAATGCAAAAACAATAAGAAATAGATTTATAGAAAAAGGATATAAAGTATATGGTGGTATAAATGCACCTTATGTATGGTTAAAATTGCCAGAAGAAAAATTATCATGGGAATTTTTTGATGAGCTTTTAGAAGAAGAAGGGATAGCAGGAACACCAGGAATAGGGTTTGGACCAAGTGGAGAAGGATATTTTAGATTATCTGCTTTTTATGGAAGATAAAGATTTATATTATGTATATATAAAATTTCTTAAATACAGTTGCAAATAGAGTATTTGTATGGTAAAATAGTAATGTTAGAAAAATAGCATTGCTATTTTTTTCCTTACTTGCTATTAGATGCAGGTTATAAAGCCATAAGGAGGTGAAAATAATGAATAAATACGAAAGTGTTGTCATTATTAATCCATCTGTAGAAGAAGAACAATTAAAATCATTAGTTCAAAAATTTACAGATATAATTAATAGTGATGGAAAAGTTGAAAAAGTTGATGAACTTGGTAAAAAGAAATTAGCTTATGAAGTTAAGAAAAATAAAGAAGGTTACTACATAGTAATTTATTTTGAAGCTAATCCAAGTTTAATAACAGAACTAGAAAGAAACTATAGAATTATTGATGAAGTAATAAAATTTATAGTTGTTAAAGCAGAATAATTTTTTTGTAAGGAGCCTTTTATTTAGAAAGGTGAGGTAAGTAAAATGAATAAAGTAATTTTAATGGGAAGATTAACAAGAGATCCAGAAGTAAGATACACACAGACAAATAATACATTAGTAGCAAGTTTTAGTTTGGCAGTTAATAGAAGATTTGCAAGACCAGGTGAAGAAAGACAAGCAGATTTTATAAATATTGTTGCTTGGAGTAAACTTGGAGAATTTTGTAGTAAATATTTTAAAAAAGGTCAACAAGTTGCAATAACAGGAAGATTACAAACAAGAACTTGGGATGATGAGCAAGGACAAAAAAGGTATATAACAGAAGTTGTAGCAGAAGAAGCATATTTTGCTGATAGCAAAAAAGAAGGTAGTGGAGAAACTACTTTTGATCCAACTTTTGGAGCAATGCCAACTAATAATAGTGCATCATCAGATTTTGAAATATCATCAGGAGATGATTTACCTTTTTAATAGGTTAATAGAAAAATATAATAAGGACGGAGGGGAGATATATGGCTGACAAGAAAAATAATAGAAAAAATAATAATAAAAACTATGATGAAGATTATAATCCTAAATTTAGAAGAATGAGAAAAAAAGTATGCCCTTTATGTGCAGATAAAAATTTAAAATTAGATTATAAAAATGCTGAGCAAATGAAGAAGTTTACTAACGACAAAGGTAAAATACTTCCAAGAAGAGCTACAGGAGCATGTTCAATTCATCAAAGAGATATAACTTTAGCAGTAAAAAGAGCTAGACAAATAGCTGTATTACCATATACTCAGGAATAATAATAAAAAAATCTACAGTCCACATTAAGATTGTAGATTTTTTTTATTATGATTCTTTAGCTTTAAGTATAGATATTGTAGCTAAAGTGTCTCCTAATTATACTAATATACTTGCGATTATATCAATTTCTTCAGAAGTTTTATTTTTAGAAATACTTGAAGCAATAGCAGAAATAAATGTAATTAATTCACAAGAATTTATAACTTTATTCCTCGTATATTATATGTTAGTATGAGTGGAAAATTTAAGTAAATCTTGAAATAATAAGAAAATAATGGTATTATATAATAATTGGAGGAGAGAAAATTGAAGAAAAAGATTTTTATAATAATATTAATAATAGTATTAATATTTGCGATTTTTTTATTGGCTAATATTAATAAAAAGGAAGATAATCAAAATTCGAAATATACAATTTTAACATCATTTTATCCAATATATATAATGACAATGAATATTACAGATGGAGCGAATAACATTGAAGTATTGAATATGGCAGATAAAAACGTTGGTTGTTTGCATGATTATACATTAACAACTACAGATATGAAAAAAATAGAAAATGCAGATATATTTATACAAAATGGCTTAGGATTAGAAAATTTTATAGATAAATTGTTAAATACTTATAGTAAATTAAAAATAATAGATACTAGTGTAAACATTGTAGAAAAAATAGAAGATGACGGAATTGTTAATCCACATTTGTGGACAAGTATTGATAATAATATAAAACAAGTACAAGAAATATCAAATGCATTAATAGAAAATAATCCAGAAAATATGGAAATATATAAAAGTAATACAGAGAAATATATAAATAAATTAGAAACTATAAAAGCAGATTACAAAAAGTTGCAAGAAGTAAAAGGAAAAAAGGCTGTATGTTTAAACGAAGCATTTGAATATTTTGCTAGAGATATAGGATTAGAGCTGATAACAATTAAAACAGATCATAATGAAAGTACATTATCAGCAGATAAATTGAAAGATGTTATTAATGAAATGAAAGCAGATAATGTAAATATTATTATAGTAGATATAAATGACAATTTAAAGAATGCAGAGACAATAGCTAAAGAGACAGGTGCTCAAATATGTAAATTAAATTCAGCTATAAATGGAGAAGAGAATAAAGATTCATATATAGATATAATGAATGAAAATTTGCAAATTTTAAAGAAAATAAAATAAGAGAGGGATAAACCATGAAAGAAAGTAATGCCTGTGGTTTACATTGTACCAAAATTAGTAATATTAGTGTTAAATATGGAAAAGAACAAGTATTAAAAAATGTAAATATACATATTCATTGTGGAGAACTTACAGTAATTATTGGAAAGAATGGGGCTGGTAAATCTACATTATTAAAAGCAATATTAGGAGAAGTAGAACATACTGGAACTATAACTTTTATGGATATTAAATCTAAATTAACTAAAAAAATCAAAATAGGTTATGTTCCACAAACTATTAATGTAGAAAAAAATATGCCTACTACTGTTTATGATATGTTTGCATCATGCATTAGTAATGTGCCTGTTTATTTAAAAAAAGATATTAAAACATATAATGAAATTAAAGAACATTTAAAAATTTTTGGAGTAGATTACTTAATAAATAAGGGAATAGGTGATTTATCTGGAGGGGAGCTACAAAGGGTATTACTTGCTATAGCTACTAAGCCAGCTCCAAATTTATTAATATTAGATGAACCAGTATCTGGAATTGATAAAAATGGAATTAAAGATTTTTATAAAATTGTAAATACTTTAAAAACACAATATGATATGTCTATAATATTAGTATCTCATGATTTAGAATTGGTAAAAAAATATGCAGATAAAGTTATATTATTAGACAAGGAAGTAGTAAAAGAAGGAACACCTAATGAAGTATTTCGGAAGTTTAGAATTTAAAAATAGGTTTGGAGAATTAGATTATGGAAGGAATTTATAATATATTAGAAACAATTATACCTTTTGAATTTATGGATTATGCATTTATGAAAAATGCTTTTTTAGCTATTATTTTAATTTCGCCTATTTTTGCTATATTAGGAACAATGGTAGTAAATAATAAAATGGCTTTTTTTTCAGATGCATTGGGACATTCTGCATTAACTGGAATTGCTATAGGAGTGCTTTTTGGAGCTTTTAATATAAATATTTCAATGATAATATTTGCTATTGGATTTGCTTTATTATTAAATTATGTAAAAAATAAAACATCTTATGGTGCAGACACAATAATAAGTGTATTTTCATCTATAGCAATTGCAATTGGTTTGGCAATTTTAGCACAAAGTGGAGACTTTAATAAATATTCAAGTTATTTAGTTGGAGATATATTAAGTATTACAAACTCAGAAATTTTGTATTTATTAATTGCTTTTATAGGAGTAATCTTATTTTGGTATTTTATGTTTAATAAATTAAATATTATAAGTATTAATAAGTCAATTGCTAAAAGTAGAGGAGTAAATATAAAATTAATAGATAACATTTTTGTTATATTAATTGCTGTAATAGTAATGATTTCAATAAGATGGGTAGGAATATTATTAATTAATTCATTATTAATATTACCAGCAGCTGCAAGTAGAAATATAAGTAACAATATGAGAAGTTATCATTTGTTTTCTGTAATATTTTCTATATTCTCTGGTATTGTGGGATTAATATTGTCATATTATTGTAATATTCCAACTGGACCAATGATAGTAATTATATTAGGAATAATTTATTTTATAACATTTGGATTAAAGAAAATTGCAAAACAATAAAGAGTTATTGAAAAATAACTCTTTAAAAATATATAAAATAAGATTGTTATTTATTCTATACCTAAAATTTCTTTAGCTCTTTTTACATCTTCAAGGGTAGCAGGTTTAACATCTGTTAAAGGATAGTCAAAACCTAATTGTTCCCATTTAAATCTACCAATATCATGATAGGGTAGAAGTTCTAATTTCTTAACAGTTTTTAAACTAGAAATAAATTCTTTTAGTTTTTTTAAATCATTCTCGTTATCTGTATAGCCAGGAACAAGAACTTGTCTTATCCACATATCTTTGCCATGTTCACTTAAATATTGTGCAAAGGCTAATTCTTTTTTGTTAGAAACACCAACTAAATCTTTGCAAATATCATCATTTATACATTTAATGTCTAATAAAAATAAATCTGTCAAATTTATTATTTCTTTTACTTTATCAGTAATTTCAAAATTTCCAGAAGTATCTATAGCAGTATGAATACCTAATTTTTTTAACTCTTTAAATAATTCAATTAAAAAATTAATTTGCAATAAAGGTTCACCGCCACTAACAGTAACTCCACCACCACTTGGCATAAAGTAATTTATATATCTTTTAATTTTATATAAAACTTCTTTTAAAGTATATTTCATGCCACCACATATATCCCAAGTATCTCTATTATGGCAATATTTACATTTTAAAGAACAACCCTGCATAAATATGACAAATCTAATGCCAGGACCATCTACAGTACCAAAAGATTCAAAAGAATGTATTTTTGCTGTTATATCTTGTTCCATAAAATTATCATTCCTTTCAAAAATAAATTTGCAACAAATACAATGAATTATTCATTAATAATTTGTTGCAAATTTAAAATAAATATTATTGTATAAAAAAATACATATTATATTCTTTCATGAATTGTTCTATTAATAACATCTAATTGTTGTTCTCTTGTTAATTTTACAAAGTTAACTGCATATCCAGAAACACGAATTGTAAGTTGTGGGTAATTTTCTGGATGTTCCATAGCATCTAATAATAAGCTTCTGTCAAATACGTTTACATTTATATGGTGACCTGTTTGAGTAAAGAAACCATCTAACATATTTGATAAGTTGTTAACTTTAGATTCTTCATCTTTTCCAAGAGTAGAAGGTGTAATAGAGAATGTATAAGAAATACCATCTTCTGAATATTCATAAGGCAATTTTGCTATAGTATTCATAACTGCTAATGCACCATTAGTATCTCTACCATGTAATGGATTTGCACCTGGGCCAAATGGTTCTCCATCTCTTCTTCCATCCGGTGTATTTCCTGTATTTTTTCCATAAACAACATTTGAAGTTATTGTTAAAACAGAAAGTGTAGCTCTTGAATTTCTATAAGTGTGATGTTTTTCAAGTTTTTTCATAAAACTTTTTACAATATTAACAGCTATATCATCAACTCTGTCATCATCATTTCCATATTTAGGGAAATCACCTTCTACTTGATAATCAACTGCTAAGCCTGTTTCATCTCTAATTACTTTAACTTTAGCATATTTTATTGCTGATAATGAATCTGCTGCAACAGAAAGACCAGCTATACCACATGCCATTGTTCTTAAAATATCTCTTTCTTTATCATGTAAAGCCATTTCTAAAGCTTCATAAGAGTATTTATCATGCATATAATGAATCATATTTAATGCTTTAATATATATTTTTGCAACATATTCCATCATGTTATCAAATTTTTCAACTACTTCATCATAATTTAAGTATTCTGAAGTAATAGGTGCAAATTTTGGAGTGATTTGTTTACCTGATTTTTCGTCTCTACCACCATTAATTGCATATAATAATGTTTTAGCAAGGTTAGCTCTAGCACCAAAGAATTGCATTTGTTTACCAATTTTCATAGCAGAAACGCAACAAGCTATACCATAGTCATCTCCTAAAGTTATTCTCATTAAATCATCATTTTCATATTGAATAGATGAAGTTTTTATAGAAATATCTGAGCAGAAATTTTTGAAAGCTTGAGGTAAATTTTTTGACCAAAGAACAGTTAAATTTGGTTCAGGAGCAGGTCCTAAATTTACTAATGTGTGTAATACTCTGAAAGAGCTTTTGGTTACTAAAGTTCTACCATCAATTCCCATACCACCAATACTTTCTGTAACCCAAACTGGATCTCCACTAAATAGAGAATTATATTCAGGAGCTCTTAAGAAACGTACCAATCTTAATTTCATTACAAATTGATCCATTAATTCTTGTGCTAATTCTTCTGTTAAAGTTCCATTTTTTAAATCTCTTTCAATATATATATCTAAGAAAGTAGAAGTTCTACCTAAGCTCATTGCAGCACCATTTTGGTCTTTTATAGCTCCTAAATAACCAAAATATAACCATTGAAAAGCTTCCTTAGCATTAGAAGCAGGTACAGAAATATCAAAACCATAAGACTTTGCCATTTCTTTTAATTCGTTTAATGCAACAATTTGTGAATTTATTTCTTCTCTTTGATTAATAATTTCATCTGTCATTTCATCAGTGTCTAAAATATTTAATTCTTCATTTTTCTCTGCTATTAGAGCATCAACACCATAAAGTGCAACTCTTCTATAATCTCCAATTATTCTTCCACGTCCATAACCATCTGGAAGTCCAGTAAGTAAATGTGAACTTCTAGCTGCTCTTATGTCTGGAGTATATACAGAAAAAACACCATCATTATGAGTTTTTCTTAAATTATGATAAATATATTCTATTTCTGGATCTACTTTATAACCATAACTTTCACAAGATTTTTCTACAATTCTAATACCACCATTTGGCATTATTGCTCTTTTTAAAGGAGCATCAGTTTGTAAACCTACTATTTCTTCTAAATCTTTATTAATATAACCAGGAGCATAAGCATTTATTCCAGATGGAGTTTTAGTATCAACATCAAGAACTCCATTATTATCTCTTTCTTTTTTATAAAGCTCTAAAACTTCATTCCATAGTTTTTGAGTTTTTTCTGTTGGTTTTGCTAAAAATTTGTCATCTCCCTCATAAGGAGTGTAATTAGCTTGAATAAAACCTCTAACATCTATTTCCTTGGTCCATTCACCTTGATAATTAAATCCTTCCCATTGTTTAAAATTCATATAAAAAATCATTCCTTTCTTTAGGCATAAATTAGTTTGAAAAATATATTTTTCAAACATAATTATCCTTAATATAAATAGTAATGTAGATTATGCAACCTACATATTAATATTATCATAAATGATAATAATTATCAATAAATTTTTTTTAAAAAAACAAGAAATTTTTACAAATTTCTTGTTTTGGCACATATTATTCTTGGTCATCTTGTACAACATCTTCTACAATAGGTTCTTTTAAAATATCTTCTGCAATATCTGTAAAATCAGCTTCTGGTTCAGAATCATTTTCAATATCCAAAAGTTCAGATTCATTATTTGAAATCATCTCTTTTGTTTCTTCAGTTTCTTCAGGATTTGATTCTTTTTCACCTTTTTTCTTTTTGCCTCTTTTCTTTTTCTTTCTCTTAGAATCCCTTTCTGGTTTTACTAATTCTTCATCTTCTTCATCTGTAGAAATAACCTTAGCAATTTTATAAATTAGCTTTTGGTTTTCAGGGGTTGTAGAAGCAAGAAGAGCAGAAAATTCATCAGCTAAGTAATGAGTAGAAGTGTCAGAAGAGCCATTTAAAATAAAGCCTTCAGAAACTCCCAAAATTTCGCAAAGTTGCACTAATCTTCTTAGATTAAGTTGAGATGTTCCTCTTTCAACTCTGCTTAGGAAAGCAATTGAAACTTCTAAACGTTCAGCGAGCTCCTCTTGAGTTAAATTTTTATCAATCCTAAGCTTTCGTAATCTTTGCCCAATAACACTATAATCTAATGCCATATTAAATCCCTCCATATAAATTTATAACATGAAATAAATTAAAATAACAGAAACCCATAAGGTCAACTAAACTCCTAAGTGCTTAAAAATAGAAATTTTTTTAATATTATTTGAATTTTTTTTAAAAATATTCAAAAAAAGATATATTTTTTTAAAAATTTATAGTAAAAAAGAAAATATTAAAAGTAAAAAAATAACTTTAAGAGAAATTAATAATGCGAAAAAAGAAATTTAATAAAAAATAACTTATTGGTATAAAAAGTAAATATCTTTATAAAAAACATTGACAATTAAAGCTTGTTAATATAAAATTTAACCAGTAAAATTGAAAAACAATTAAATTTTGGCGTTGTCAAACTTCATTTGAAATTTAATCAACGTACACAAAGTACGCCTCATAAATTTCAAATTCGTTTTCCTAGTCAAAATCTAATTCTTTTCCAATTTATGTAACAAAATGCAAGGAGAAAAAACAAGTATGAGAGCTGAAATCGTTGGGGCTGTACACACACACACACACACACACACACACACTTATGTTTTAGTA
>CAUWNG010000059.1:0-11925 GCA_963560005.1 uncultured Clostridia bacterium | reverse complement strand
TTATAATGTATACATATATATGCCAACTATTATTAAAGATAATTATAAAAATATAATTACAAATAGTTTTGATGATATTATAAATAAATACAATATTAAAGGATTTGTAATTTCAAATTTAGCAGATTTTAAGTATTTAGAAAAATATAAAAACAATTATAATTTTATTGGAAATTATTCACTAAATATTTTTAATAATTATTCACTACAAAAATATTCTGATCTAGGACTTAATACTATAACTCTATCTCGAGAATTAAATAAAGAGGCTATACAAGAAATTATAAATAAAACTAATGAAAAAATAGAATTAATTGTATATGGTAATTTACCTATAATGGCAACTAATTATTGTTTTTTAGGTCAAACTAATAATTGTTATCCAGAGTGTGGAACAAATTGCATGAAAGATAACACCTTTTATTTACAAGATAGATTAGGTTATAAATTTAGAATAATTCCAGATAATGTACAAACAGTAAGTTTAATATGTAATAGTAAAACATTATCTATATCTACTCAAGATTTATATATTAATTCCGCTAGAATTGATATATTAGATGAAAATATAGAAACAATAAATTCTATTGTTAAACATACTATAAATAGAGAAAAATTAGAAGGTAAAGATTTTACAAATGGAAATTTTAAAAGAGATGTTTAAAAGGAAAGTTTTAATAAAAAACTTTCCTTTTAAATTTATTTTTTTGCTGTTAATTCTATTATTAAATCCATATTATCATCTATTGCTGCTTTATTTTTTCTTATTGCTCCACATTTTTCACATCTATAAACAATTACATATCCTTTTCTGCTATCCAAAATTACTTGTATTGGTCTTAACATTCCATGACAGTTCTCTTCTCTATCTCCAGGATTTATATCAACATGCTTCGAAAATAAACAATAATTACAATGATTTCTACAAGTATATCCTAATTTTTCTACTCTTTTACCACAATTCTCACAAATAAACTCTTCATCTATTTTTGTAAATTTTTTTCCCATTAAAATCTCCTAATTTATTCTTCAAAAATACTATTTCCTATAAATTCTCTTATTAATGAATTTTTTGGAATATATTCTTCATCTAATTCTTCAAAATATTTCAAAAATTCATACAATCTTTTTGCTTCTATGTATTCTTTATTTTTATTTGTAATATCTCTTAATAACGGCATAGCATATTTTTTTAATACACACAATTCATATATTAAAGAAGTATTAAACATGCTATCAGCTTCCTCTTGGAATGGAAAAATATACTTTTCCTCTCCGCTATTTACAGAATCCCAAATTTGTAATGTATGCATAGCATTATAACCTCTATATTTACTGTCTCTTACCATTCTTCTTATTAATCTTGTATCTGTTGTTGAAATTCTATTATAATAATCTATATTAAGTACTGTTAAAGCACTTATATAAACTTTATACTTTTGCTCTTTTGGAATTGAAGCTGTTAACTTATCATTTAAACAATGTATACCTTCTATAACTAATATTTGATCTTTTTCCAATTTCATTTTTTCACCTGTAAATGATTTTGTTCCTGATTTAAAATCAAAAATTGGAGGCTGAACTTCTTCCCCATTCAATAATTTAGTTAAATGATCATTAAATAAATTTAAATCTATAGCTTCTAAACATTCAAAATTATATTTACCATTTTCATCTAATGGTGTATCTTTTCTTTCAACAAAATAATTATCTACAGAAATAGTAACTGGTTTTAATCCATTTAGTCTTAATTGAATTCCTAATCGTTTAGCAAATGTAGTTTTTCCTGAAGATGAAGGACCTGCAATTAACACTACTTTTACTCCTTGTTTTTTTATTATATTATCTGCTATATCTGATATTTTTTTCTCATGTAGAGCCTCTGCAAGTAATATTAAATCTTTTCCTTTACCTTCTCTAATTTTTTTATTTAATTTATAAATAGTATCTACTTCTAAAACTTCATGTATAGATTCATATTCTTCTAAAGTTTTTAATACTTTCTTTCTCTCTTTAAATTCTTCTAAAGTATTCCAATCTTTCGTGTTAGGATATCTTAATAAAAATCCATTATAATACTTTGTAATTTCAAATATATTAATATAACTTGTGCTTATTGGCATTACTCCATAAAAATAATTATAATAATCTTCACAAAAATACAAAGAAACCTCTTCTTTTTCTTTATTATCTAATTGAAGTATGCCACGTAAAGTTTTCTCTTTTTCATAAAACTCTTCTGCTTCTTCTTTTGTCATTTCTACTTTTTTAATTTCTAAATCTTTAGAAATTATTTCTTTCATCTTTTTATCAACACTTTGTATCATTTCTTCTGTTACATTCATATTATCAACTTCACAATACATAGAATTTGACAATTGGTAATTTACAGAAAGTAATGCTTCTGGATATAATTCGTTAAATGCCTTACTCATTATATATAAAAGTCCTCTTATGTAAATTCTTCTTCCATCTTTAGAATATATATCTAAAAGTTCTACTTTATCATCATTTTTTATTTCATAATCCAAACTTTTTACTTCATTATTGCTAATACATGCAATTATTTTTTTATTATTATCAATTTTATCCTTAAATAATTCCTTTACTTTAATTTTTTTATTATCATCTAATATAACATTTTCTTCTGACTTATATTTTATATTCATTAAAACCCTCCTAACAAACATATATATTTTATAACTAATATATGAATAAGTCAACCAAAATATAATATCTTAATTTTCTAAATCACAAATTTTAAATTTAATGTATATTTTTATAATTAATGTATATACTGTTAGTATATACATAAGAAAGGGTTGATTATTTTATGGATAAGGAAAAAATCTATAATATATTAAAAAATAAAGAAATTAAAGATGTTTATTATAATGATAGACCTGTTTGGATACAAGAAATAAATAACAATATTGCAAAGGTAGGTTTTGCAGATAATTTTGAGGAAAGAAATGTTTATATAGAAGATTTATATGAAGATAACTGCCTTAATAAATAATTATTTTAATTAAATAGAGCGAAGCATAATGCTTCGCTCTATTTGGGATTTTACACTACAGTTTTTTTCTTATAGGATCTGCATTTTCCTTTTCTACAGGCTTTATTGCCTTTCCCTTTTCTACGGCATGTTGCCCATCTACGACAATCGCTTTGTTTAAGTCTTCTTAATCTTTTTTCTTTCTTGTTGTTCTCAATTTTTCTTTGCCGTGTTGTCATAGAGTGTAACCTCCTTAAATTGATATAATATTTTATAGCTTTTTGCTATGAATATTATTATACTATACTTTTTATAATTTGTCTATGCCATTTTTTCTTTTATATCCATTAATTTATTTAATGCATCTATTGGTGTTAATTCATTTAAGTTAATCTTGTCTAGCTCATGAGCTATTTCTGCTAATTTATAGTTATATAAATTTAACTGTCCTGCTGTTACATTTTTGTTCTCTTTTTCTTGTTTTTTAGAATTTAAAATATTTTTCCTTTCTAAATTTCTTAATATTTCATTAGCTCTTTTTGTAACTGTTTTTGGTACACCTGCTAATTTTGCAACATGTACTCCATAACTTTCATCTGTTCCCCCTGAAACTATTTTTCTTAAAAATATTATATCTTCTCCTTTTTCTTTAACTGCTATTGAATAATTTTTTACTCCATCCAATTTTTCTTCTAGTTCAGTTAATTCATGATAATGTGTAGCAAATAATGTTTTAGCTCCACATTTTTCTTTATCAGATATATATTCTGCAACTGCCCATGCAATAGATAATCCATCATAGGTTGATGTACCTCTACCTATTTCATCTAAAACTACTAAACTATTTGGTGTAGCATCATTTAAAATGGTAGCAACTTCCATCATTTCCACCATAAAAGTACTTTGCCCCATACTTAAATCATCAGAAGCTCCAACCCTTGTAAATATCTTATCTACTACTCCTAAATGTGCATAAGAGGCTGGAACAAAACTTCCACATTGAGCCATTAAAGAAATTAATGCTACTTGTCTCATATATGTCGATTTACCTGCCATATTAGGTCCTGTTATTATAGATAATCTATTTTCATTTTTATCTAAATAAGTATCATTTTCCACAAAACTTCCGCTTGGTAACATTTTCTCAATTACTGGATGTCTTCCATCCCTAATTTCTATAATTCCACTATCATCAACTATTGGCATTACATAATTCATATCATCTGCTACTGTCGCAAATGAATTTAAAGTATCCAATATTGCTATTATTCCTGCTGTTTTTTGAATTCTCTGAATTTGTGCTTCTACTTTTTCCCTTATTTGACAAAATGTATTATACTCTAAATTTATACTTTTTTCCTCTGCTCCTAAAATTTCATTTTCTAATTTTTTTAATTCGTCTGTAACATATCTTTCTCCATTTGTAAGAGTTTGTTTTCTTATATATCTATCTGGAACAAGTGAAAGGTTAGATTTAGTAACTTCCAAATAATATCCAAATACTTTATTAAATCCTACTTTTAATCCTTTAATCCCCGTTTCTTCTTTTTCTCTTGCTTCTAATTCTACAATCCAACTTTTTCCTTCGGTTGTTGCCTTTTTTAATCTATCTATCTCTTCATCATATCCTAATTTTATAAGTCCGCCTTCTTTCACACCTAAAGGTGGCTCTTCTACAATTGCATCATCTATTATTTTATATACATCAGCAAGTATATCTAATTCTTCATATAAATTTATTAAATATTTACTTTTCGCTTCTGAAATAATATTTTTTATCTCAGGTAGTTGTTTTGCAGAATTTTTTAGTGATATTAAATCCCTTGCATTTGCACTACCATAAGATATTTTACCAGCTAATCTTTCTACATCATATACCTTTTTTAAAAGTTCTATTATTTCTCCTCTTAAAATAACATTATCTTTTAGTTCTTTTACTGCTTCTAATCTTTCATTTATTTTTTTACAATCAACAAGTGGATCATTAAGCCATCTTCTTAAAAGTCTTCCCCCCATTGAAGTTGATGTTTTATCCAATACCCATAAAAGTGTACCTTTTTTTGATTTATCTCTTAATTTTTCTGTTATTTCTAAATTTCTTCTTGCATTTATATCTAAATTCATGTATTGAGTTACATTATATAAATGTATAGTATTTATATGATCTAATTTATTTTTTTGAGTTTCATATAAATATTTTAATAAACCATTTATGGAAGTAACACAAAATAGTCTATCAACCATATTATCTATTTTTTTATTGTTTTCTTCTAATATGTTATATCTTAATAATAACTCGTCACACTCTTCTGAAAAATACTCTTCTTTTAAATTAGTAATATATGCATTAAATCTTTCCTTTATCTTGTTTATTTCCTCTTGTGAATCAAACATTAATTCATTTACTACAATTTCTGCTGGTGAATATCTTGAAATTTCATCCATAAGTATAGAAAAATTATTTGTTTCTTTTATTTGAGTAGTTCTAAAATCTCCCGTAGATAAATCACATACACTTATACCATAATATATACCATTTTTATATATAGACATTATATAATTATTCTTTTTTTCATCTAATAAATTAGTTTCTATTACGGTTCCTGGAGTTACTATTCTTACAACTTCTCTTTTTACCATTCCTTTTGCAAATTTAGGATCTTCCATTTGCTCACATATAGCTACTTTATATCCTTTTGAAATTAATTTAGCAATATAGTTATCTACTGCATGGAATGGTACTCCACACATTGGTGCTCTTTCTTCTTGCCCACATTCTTTTCCTGTTAATGTAAGTTCTAACTCTCTTGATGCTGTTATAGCATCTTCAAAAAACATTTCATAAAAGTCACCTAATCTATAAAATAATATACAATCTTTATATTCATTTTTTGTATCCAAATAATGTTGCATCATCGGTGAATATTCTGCCATTATTCATGCTTCCTTTCTTATTTCAATTTTACTCTCTCTTAATTGTAATTATTATTATATTGAATTCTATTTCTCTTTTGTTAGCTTAAACTTCCTTTTAAATACCACTTATGCTCTGAAATTATTTTTACATCTAACATTTTACCTATAAGTTCATTTTTTCCATCCAGTATGACCACCTTATTTGATTCAGTTCTTCCTGTTAGTTTTGTAGAGTCATTTTTACTATTACCTTCAATTAATACTTTTTGTATTGTTCCAATATATTCCTTATTATTTATATCAATTTGATTTTCTACTAATTCCTTTAATCTATCAAACCTTTTATGTTTTATTTCTTCTGGAATTTGATTTTCCATTTTATCTGCTGGTGTTCCAACTCTTCTTGAATATATAAACATAAAAACTTGTTCAAAATTAACTTTTTTTACTACATCAAGTGTGTCTTCAAAATCTTTTTCTGTTTCTCCTGGAAACCCTACTATTATATCTGTTGAAAATTTAACTTGTGGTATTTTTTCTCTCATTTTATTAACTAATTCTAAATAGCTTTCTTTAGTATATTTTCTATTCATACTCCCAAGTATATTTGAACTCCCAGATTGAATTGGAAGGTGAATAAAATTACATATCTTCTCACAATCTCGTATTGCCTCTATTACATCTTCTGTAAAGTCTTTTGGATGAGGAGATATGAAACGTATTCTCTCTATTCCATCTATTTTATTTATAGCTCTTAACAATGTAGCAAATGAATTTACTCCATCATATTCTAAACCTTTTTCTTTCCATTTTTCACTTCGTAGATATGAATTAACATTTTGTCCTAAAAGCATTATCTCTTTGTATCCCTGTTTTGCTAGTCCTTCTACTTCCTCTAGTATATCCTTAGGATGTCTACTTCGCTCTCTGCCTCTAACATACGGTACTATACAATATGTACAAAAATTATTACATCCATTCATTATAGTAACTAAAGCTTTTATATTATCTTCTCTTTTTATTGGCAAGCCTTCAATTACTTCTCCATCTATATCTAGTATATCTTCCAAATGCTTTTTATCAACTAATATTTTATAAATATCCTCTGGAAGTTTGTGAAGAGTATGCGTTCCAAAAATTATATCTACAAATGGATAACTTTTATGTAATTTTTCTAAAATATGTTTTTCTTGCATCATACATCCACCAATAGCTATTATTGCATTATTTTTTTCCTTATACTTTTTCGCTTCTCCAAGTTTTCCAAATAGTCTTTCTTCTGCATTTTCCCTTATACAACAAGTATTAAAAAGTATTAAATTTGCTTCTTCTATATTTTCGGTTTTAGCATAACCCATTTTAGTTACAATTCCAGAAAGTTTTTCTGAATCATTTTCATTTAGACTGCATCCCATTGTTAATATATAGTATTTTAATTTTTTTCCTTTATTTATATTATTTACCTTTTCTATATAATCAAGCTCTTTATTAATATATATAGTTCCCATAATGTATTCCTCCAATGTAGTTAATTGTACAATAATTCTACATTTTTTTCAAGTATATTATAAACAAATTTCCTATCTTTACTTTTTTAACTTTTTATATTATAATTATAATAACTTAGTTTTTAAGTTAGTTTTTATTAATTTAATGTAATGGAGGCTTTTGTATGAAAGAGAATCTAAAACTCTTATTTAAGGATGTAAATTTTATATTACTTCCTCAACGGGAACTTACGCCAAGTGAAATTCTTGGTGCAACATTTTTAAAAAATATGTTTCCCCATCTGGAATTTACTTTTTCTGAAAGGGAAATTCCTCAAGTAGAATTTCAACAACTGTTCCCTGAAAAGAATAGTGTAGCAAGTACTATTTGGAATATATATATGTATGATATGTTCTCATATATATATAGCAATGATTTTGCTACAAGTGTTTCAACTTCTTTTATAAAAAACGTTGAAGCAAGTTTTTCCAACGAAGATAATACTATCATTCGTAAAAATCCTAGAGTTATTTTGTTGTTAAAATTAACTCAGAATTTTAACAATTTCAAAAATTTTTCTGTCAATTCTTTTTACACATTGATGGAAATAGCCATTAACCTTTTTTATAGTGAAGTACGTTTACTTTCTTACAAAAGTGGTTATTATGATTAATTTAATGAAACTAAATCGGGCAAGTATACTTGCCCGATTTCTATATTCTAAACATTTAATAATTTTGTTATATTTTCTTTTGGTTGTACTCCAACTATTGTAGATACCACATTTCCATTTTTTATTATTATAAATGTTGGTATACTCATTACATCATATTTTTCTGCTAATTCTTTATTTTCATCTATATTTACTTTACATATTTTTGCTTTTTCTCCTACTTCATTAGCAATTTCTTCAACTACTGGTGCCATCATTCTAAATGGTCCACAACAGGTAGCCCAAAAATCAATAAAAACTGGTACTTCTGAATTTAATACCTCCTTTTCAAAATTTTTTGAGTCTAAATTAATAACTGACATTCTTATTCTCCTTTCTTTTTTATATATTTAATTGTTTCTAATCCTGCTACAGTTCCTTCATAAACTGCTTTGCTTATTTGAAGCAATCCTCCTGTGCAATCTCCACAAGCAAATAGTCCAGGAACCGTAGTTTGCATTTTATCATTAACAACTATTTTGTTGTTTTCAATAAGTGCTCCTATCTTTCTAGCTAAATCATCACTTGATGCTGTTCCTATTGCTACAAATAATCCATCAATTTTCTTTTTACTATTGTCGCAAAATTCTATTTCTTCAACTCTGTTTGTTCCTCTTACTTCCTTTATTTTCTTTTCTTCTATTTCTATAGGCATACTTCTATTTTCTATTGGCTTTTTTCCATCTGTAAGCATTACTACAGAATTTACAACTGACTTTAATTGCATAATTTCATGTATAGCATAATTTCCATCACCTATTACTGCCACATTTTTATTTCTATAAAAAAATGCATCACATATTGCACAATAACTTACTCCTTTTCCTTCAAATTCTTTTATGCCTTTTATATTTGGTTCTTTTCTTGATGTTCCAGTTGCAAGTATTACTGTTTTAGAAAAATAAGTATTATTAGTTGCTATAACTTCAAAATTTTCATTAAAATTTATTGCTACAACTTCATCTTCATCTATTTCTACTTCTAATTTTTTTACTTGTTTAATACCATTGTTGTATAATTTTCTACCTGATATTGAATCTTCAAATCCATAATAATTTTCAATCTTATCTGCTTTCATTAAACTACTATTATTTTTAGATATTATTGATACATTCAGTCCACCCCTTTTGGCATATAATGCAGCTGATATACCTGCTGGACCATTTCCAATTATTATAACATCATAAATCAAAATTTTTCACATCCTTTTTCTATGGTAAACCTAATAAAAAAATCATTTATATTTTTAGTTTATACTGATTTAATTATATTATATCATATATATTTTTAAAACTATATCCTTCATTTTTCAAATATTTTATTACATTTTTTAGTGTTTCAGCAGTAATATCTTTATTTGGTGCATCATGCATTAAAATTACTACACTATCTTTTCCTTCCACAGTATCTTTTAAATTGTTCATTATTTCTTCCTTTGTATCTGCACCATCTGAGTCAAAAGTCAAAGCATTCCAATCCAAATATGCTATATTTTGCTTTTCAAATTCTTTTATTGCTTGCTTTTTTATATCATCATAAGGACCTCCTACAGAACCACCTGGAAACCTAAATAAATTTGAATTGTAGTTTTCATCATTTAGAGCTTTTTTTATTTCTTTTTCGCACTTTTTATATTCTTCTATAACACTATATTTATTCTTATATACTTTAGAATAAATATGAGAATATCCATGATTTGCTATATAATGCCCCTCTTTGTATTCTCTTCTTAAAACTTCTGGATTCGATTTTACCATTGTTCCTAATACAAAAAATGTTGCCTTTACATCTTCTTCTTTTAAAATATTTAAAATTTCAGTAGTTACTTCATAAGATGGTCCATCATCAAAGGTCAAAAAAACTTGCTTTATATTAGAATTATATATTTTATCTATAGCTTTTATTTGTTCTTTGCTAAATCCATTTTTTTCTTCTTCAACCACTTCTGTTTTTTGAATATTTTTTGTTTCATTATTACTTTGAGTATCATTTGCATTATTTTTTAAATGTTTAGCAAAATTAATTCCTGCAAAAATAGCCAAAACAATAACCATTATTGCAATAAATATTATGAAAAATATTTGTCTATTTCTCTTTTTTTTATTAATTATTTCTTCTATATTATAATACATAAAAAAACACCTTATTATGACATAATTTTTTACTTTTATAGTATATACCATTTTTATAAAAAATAATAGTCTTTTTAAGATGTTTTTTTCTTTATTAATATTTATGCTCTTGGATGAGCTTTTTTATAAATATCTTTTATTCCACTATCTTGAAATTGTATATATATTTGTGTAGAAGATATATCGGAATGTCCCAACATTGTTTGTATTGATTTTAAGTCTGCTCCATTTTGCAATAAATGTGTTGCAAAAGAGTGTCTTAAAACATGTGGTGTAATATCTTTAGTTATATGTGCTTGTTCTTTATAATATTTTACTATCTTCCAGAATCCTTGACGAGTTAATCTTTTTCCATTTATATTAACAAATAGAGCTTTTTCTTTATCATTTTTTATTAGCAATCCTCTTGCTTGTTCTATGTATTCTTTTAATGCTGACAATGACATTGTACCAAGTGGAATATTTCTAGTTTTTGAACCTGTTACACAAGTTACATATCCAGTTTCCAAATTTACATTATCTATGTTTAAAGAAATTATTTCTGTAACTCTCATTCCTGTTGCATAAGCAAATTCTAACATTGCTTTATCTCTAGTTCCTTTTAAATCTACATCTTTTGGTTGATTTAATAATAGTTCAACTTCTTGTGCTGTTAATACACTTGGAATTCTCTTTTCTACCTTTGGTGATTGTATATCTTCTGTTGGATCACGTTTTATTTTTCTTGTTCTTATTAAAAATTGATAAAAAGATCTTATAGATGCTAAACTTCTTGATATTGTTGAAGTTTTCTTCCCTATTTCTTGTAAGTATTTTAAATAATTACTTATTCCTTCTTGATCTATTTTTGCATAATTAATACGATTATTGCTTAAATATTCTTCAAATTGTATAATATCTCTTTTGTATGATTGCAAAGTATTTTCTGATAATTTTTTATCACTTTGAAGAAATTCTAAAAAAAGTTTTATTTGTTTTTCCATTTTAGCTCCCCTATCCTTTTCTTTTTTACAATTTACATAAACTAATATATGTTATACCAAAATATTCTAAAAAAGTAAATAGATTTTATAAATTTTATATAAAATTTATTGTTAACAAAATTAATTCTGTTGAAATATATGTTTCTATAATACTTGCTATTAGCAAAAGTATTAACATAAAAATCGAAAATAAAGTATGTCTTATTATTTCTATTTTTACATTTTCTCTTCGTTTATCTCGTATTATTGATTTATATAATTTTATACCACTTACACCTAACGCTAATATTACTGGAATAAAAATTATATTTTGCAAAAGCATTGAAGATAATGAAAAAATAATACCTCCTGGATTTCCCAATGTAATTAATGTTGCTGAAACAGTATAACCAATACAAAAACCTCTATATGCTATTATCCCTAAAACAATTGGTATTCCTATAACAGTTGAACCTACAAACCACATTGTAATAGCTAATATACCATTACTTATTATTGTATTTTTCATTAATTCAATTTTATTTATTGTATAATTATCTTTTAATATATTAACAAAGTTATTTATGTATTCTTTTATTTCATTAGACAAATTTTGATTTATATTGTTTATATATATTACTCCTAGCACTATTCCAATCAATAATATTATTGTAACAATTATGTAACTTTTTAAGTTTTCATAAATATGATTTAAAA